>JAJYAR010000037.1 GCA_021779435.1 bacterium | reverse complement strand
GCGCCGCCGGAGGCGCGCAGTCGCAGCGTCGAGCCGTCCGCGTCGAGCATGTAGGCGGCGTAGATCTCGAAGCTGAGCGCGTTGGCAACCTTCTGCAGAATATGTCCGGCGGCGTCGAGGGGGTCGCGGGCCTGCAGCAGGAAGGCGAGCGCCCACGAAAGCAGCCGCTCATGGTCGTGCTGTTGACGGAGGTGCGCGGCCTGGACCTCGCGGTGGGTGACGTCCTGGATGATCGTGATCGTCCCGAGGATCGCATCCTCGAGCCTGAGCGGTGCGATCCGGGCGGTCTGCTGCATCTGACCGAACCCGGAGTCGCGGACCGTGGACGGCATTCCCAGGAGGTAGTGGTGGAACGCGGTGGCGAGCACGCTCACCTTGCCGCCGAGGGCGTGCCGGTAATGCTCGTCGAGCCGCCGCTCCCGCAGATCCGGGTAAAGCTCCAGGAGCGAGCGCCCGCGAACCGCGTTCTCCTCGAGACCGCTGTGGAAGGACATCCACTGGTTCCAGCTTACGATGTGGAAGTCGCGGTCCGTGGTGACGATGCCGTACGGCGCAATCTCGTGCATCCACGTGAGGATGGCCACGTCGCGTTCTCCGGATGGGGGAGCGGTGTTGTGCTGGTGCGCCCTCATGCGTTCTGCCGCTGCTCCCACACCACGAGTTCCGCGAGGAGCTGGTCCAGGGAGGTGATGCCGAGGATGATCACGAGGTAGCCGGCGACATTGCTTTCGCGGAGGTGGAAGCGCGTGTGGATCATGAGCGCATACTGGAGCTCCTCAGCGCCGATGGTGATGGACCGGAGCACGCTCCGGACGCCGTCAACGCGCATCCGGGGGACGGCGAACGAGACATCGATATGGAGCATGTTGCCGAAGACACCGAGGCACGCGTTGAGGACGATGTTCCCGACCTCGGTGATCACCTCGCGTGCGTTGGCATCGAAACCGTCGATGGCGGGCGTCTCGTTCGTGAGCAGCTGCGAGAGGACGAGCGCTGCGCGCTGGTCCAGGAGCAGCAGGGCGTTCCCCGAGATGGGGCCCGAGAAAACCTGGTTCACGCTCGCGACCTCACCGTCGACAACGCCCGAGAGCATCGACCCCACCTCATCGATCGCGTACATTGCGACCCGGGGCGCCTCGAGCGTGATCCGGTAGCCGGTCAGCTCGGAGAGGGCGGCGGCGGCGCGGCCGTACCCGATGTTGATCAGTTCGGCGAGCGAGTCCTTCTGGCCTTCCGTCAGGTCCACGATACGCCCCCTTCCAGGACGGCGCTGACCGTCTCCGCCAACTGCTCGCGGTTCAGCGGCTTGTTGACGAATGCAGCGGCCCCGGCCGTGCGGGCTCTCTCGCGCGTGGAGTTCTGGATATCCGCCGTGGCGACAATCACGCGTGCGTCGGGGTTCAGCTCGCGGATCTTCGAAAGCACGTCCAGCCCGTACATTCCGTGCATGACCATGTCCAGGATCACGAGGTCGTGCCGGTTGATGTAGTACCGTTCAAGCGCCTCCTCCCCGTCCGTGGCCTCCTCGACGGTATGGCCCATCTGCTCGAGCAGACGGCGGGTTGTCCGGCGGGCGAGGCCGGAGTCGTCCACGATGAGAACTTTCGCGTTCATAGGTATTGCATGATGGCGGCTGCCATTTCCGAAAGTGGCACGGCGCGGTCGCTAAGCCCTGCCTCCACGACGGACCGCGGCATGCCGTAGATGATGCAGGATTTTTCGGATTCGGTGAGAATTGTGCCCCCCTGGGCCTTGATCCATGCGGAGCCCTCCCGGCCGTCGTCGCCCATGCCGGTCATCACGACGCCCAGGACCCTTCCTCCGTAGATATCCGCGGCGGAGTGGAATAGAACATCGACCGAGGGCCTGTGGTTCTTTTCGAGCGGCTGAAGGGCAAGGTGTGCGGCGACGCCCCCGTCGATGCCCCGCCGCAGCACGAGGTGCCGTCCCGCGGGTGCGAGCAGGGCCAGTCCGGGCTTCAAGACATCGCCGTCCTTGGCTTCAACTACGGAGAGCAGCGAAACTTCGTCGAGCTTCTCGGCGAACAAAGCCGTGTAGCCTACCGGCATGTGCAGCACCATCACGATGGGAACCGGGAAGTCGGCCGGAAGCTGGGGCAGCAGCTGACGCAGCGCCTGCGGACCGCCTGTCGAGATTCCGAGAACGACCACGTCGACCTTCGTGCTGCGGCCGGTCGCCGCGACGGACGGGGCGGGGCGCGGTCCCGCGGTGAGGTTCGCGATGGGCACGCGGGCGGCTGCCTCGATCTTGGCCAGGAGCTGGTCGCGGATCGTGAGAAGCTCCTCCGTGGCGAGCGCGGTCGGCTTCTGCACCAGATCGACGGCTCCGGCGTTGAGCGCGTCGAGGACGAACTCCCCGTCCTGCGGCGAAGCGGTGAGGATGAGAATGGGCAGCGGGCGGAGCGCCATCTGCCGGCGAACGAAACCCACGCCATCGAGCCGCGGCATGATGAGATCGCAGGTGACCACGTCAGGCCTCAGCTGCTCGACGACTTCGATGGCCTCCTCTCCGTCGCGGGCCATGCCGATGACCTCGATGTGCGGGTGGCCGGCGAGCATGGACTTGACGGTTTTGCGGACGAAGGCGGAGTCGTCGACGATGACGGTGCGGATGCTCATGGTCGGCGGACGGCAGGCACAGCGTTGCGGACATACACGAACGCATCACGCACCGTCGTGAGCTCGAAATCGTGCGTGAGTTTGAGGAGCGATTCGGAAGCTCCGACGAACAGGTGCCCTCCCTCGGGCATCCGGGACGCGAAGCAGGACAAGGTGCGGCGGATCGCGTCGGACGAGAAATAGATGAAGACGTTCCGGCAGTACACGACCTGCGATTCGGCAAGGCTGGCGACCTCGCGCGGCGAAACCAGGTTGGCCCGGGTGAACCTGACCCTTCCGGCTATCCCGGGGTCCAGCCGCCAGCCTTCGGGAACGCGCGTGAAGTACTTGTCGCGCAGGTGCTGGGGAAGGGCGCGGAAGGAGCGTTCCCTGTACACCGCGGCGCGCGCCTTCACGAGCGCAGCCTCGCTTGCATCACTGGCGATGACCTCGATGCGTTCGGTCCCGAGTCCGGCTTCGACCAGCGCGATGACAATGCTGTAGGGCTCCTCGCCGGACGCGCAGGCTGCGCTCCAGATCCGCAGCGGTGTCGAACGACTCAGCCACGACTGCGCGACCTCGGACGTGAGCGCCTCGATCTGGCTCACCTCTCTCCAGAAATACGTTTCCTGCACGGAGAACGCGTCCATGACGCGCAGCCACTCCTCCGGGCCCTTTTCCTCATACTTCAATATATAGTAGTAATCCAGGTATGAGCGGCACCCATGCAGCAGCGCGCGGTCGCGCAGCTTTTCGAGCAGCGTGTCGAAGCGCTCGTCGTCGAAGTAGACGCCGGTGCGTTCGTTTACCAGGTCGCGTAGCAAGGTGGGAACACCCTCGGGAACGGTGAGTGGGTGAGTGTCGGCCTGAAGTGCCATCGGTTACCGTGCGTTCGAGGCCGCGTTGCGGGAGCGCCGGGTCGAGCGCGACCTGGCGTCATTCTTTGACTGACCGGCGGCTGCCCTTCGCCGCGCGGGAGGTGCCGCCTCGATTTCCTCGAGCGTCTCGACCGCGATGGCGGAGTGGCGCACGTTCGCCTCCGTGATGAGCTTGATCTGCGTGACGATGTTCTGCGATGCGGAGGTCAGCTCGCGCACGGCGCCGGCCTGTTCGTTCATCGCGCGCGCGACCTGATCCGACTGCAGCCTCAGACCGTCGGCGGCTGTGGCGATCTGGCCGGAGGCCGACGCCTGCTCCGCAATGGATTTCGTGACGTCGGCAACCATCCGGGCCAGCCGGCTGGTCTCCTTCGAGAGTTGTTCGCTTGCGGTGGCCTGCTCCGCAAGCGCGCGCGTCGTCGACGCGGCACCCTGCCGCATGAAATCCACCGCGCTGACGATCTGCGAGGCGCCCGCCGACTGTTCGGACGTGGCCTTCCTCAGCTGGCTGGCGATCGAGTTGGTGGATTGGGCGGCCTTGATCACCTCGCGCGAGGCGCGTCCATGTTCGCCCATGGCCTGCGCCACCTCCTTGGCGACTTTCCGCATCTGGCCGGCGGCCTGCACGACGGCCGACGCCCCCTTCGCCTGCTCGGCGGTGGCCACGGCAACCTGTTTCGCCTGGGAGGCAGCGTTGGAAATGGATTCCACCACGTGCCTTCCGGCGACGAGCTGCTCGTCGGTCGCGCGGCTGATTTCGCTGACGAGGCCGGTGGTCTCCCCGACGCCCGAGAGGATCAGCCTGAGTCCGGCCAGGCCCGACTCGGACTGCCGGCTGGACTCGTCGGCTGCGCGGGCGCCCTCGTTCGCGGCGTCCGTTGCCTCCCGCGTGACGTTTTCGAGACCCCGCACGATCAGCGCGATATCGGCGGTCGCCTTGGCGCACCGCTCGGCAAGGTTTCGTATCTCCTCAGCCACCACGGCAAAGCCGCGTCCGGCGTCCCCTGCGCGCGCGGCTTCGATCGAGGCATTCAGGGAGAGGAGGTTCGTGCGCTCGGTGATGACGTTGATGGTATCGACAATGGTCGAGATCTCGCCGGTCTGCTTGTTGAGGTCCTTCATGACCGACGTGGAGGCGTTCATCGCGCGGCTGATCCGCCCGATGCCTTCGATCGCCTGCTCGATTGCCCGGCCGCCTTCGCCGGCCTGCGTGGAGACGCGGCGGGTGACGTCCTGCGCCTTCTTGACGAGATCGCCGACGGAACGGATCGAACGGTCCATCTGCGTGGCGCTGGTGGCCGCGGCGGAGGACGCCTCGGTGATGCGCTGCCCGTTCTGGGCGACGCCCTGGATCGAACGGCTCATCTCCTCGAGGGAGGTGGAAGTTTCCTCGACCGAGGTCAGGAGGCTGTCGGACATCGCCCCGACCTCCTCGATCGAGGCCGCCATCTCGTTCATCGAAGAGAGAGTCTCCTCAGCGGCCGCGGTCAGGTCGTCTGCATTGCGTGCGACGCCCTGAATGCTCCGGGTCATCTGGTCAATGGCGGCGCCCGATTGCGTGATGCTGACGGAGAGCGACTCGGTATCTTTGCTGACACGCTTGATCGAGGCGGCGGACTCGTTCGATACCGTCATGAGCTCCTGCGACGAGGTCGCCATGTCCTGGCAGGTGGCGGTGATCGTGCGGGCGGTGTTGGCGATCTGCTGGACGACGGCGGTCGTCTCGGCCGCGCTGGTGGCGACTTCGTTGGTGTTGGCGGAGACCTGCTCGATGGAGGCGGCGATCTCGTTGATCGACGAGACGATCCCCTCGCTTGACGCGGCCAGGGATTCCGCCTGCCCGGCTGTTTCCCTGAGTGAGTCGGAAAGCTCCACGATGCGGGCGACATGGTCGTCGGGTGTGTGGAAGCCACGCTCAGCCCCGCGATCCCGCCGGTCACTGGAGGCAGGGGCGGCCGCGCGGGTGGGGGCGCGACTTGGAAGCCGGGGTGGGTGAAAACCGTTGGTGTTGGGCTTGGGCATTTCGGGGGAGGTCAGGTTGTGGACAGGAGACTGGGGGAAGGTGTTGTGGACGGCGCGTCGTTCCCGGAGACGTGAAGCACCGCCGGGACATCGAGAAGGAGCACGAGCCGTTCACCTACCGTTGCGACGCCGGAGACATAGTTCCCGATTGCACCGACGAGTGAGTCGCCGACGGGCTTGATCGCGTCGTCCTGGATGCGCCGGAACTCGCGCGCGGAGTCGACGATAAGGGCAACGGTGCGCTGCTGGGTGCGCACGAAAAGAAGCCGGGTCCGGCTCGTGGGTTCCTGCCGGGCGAACCCGAACCGGGTCCGGAGATCCATCGCCGGGATCACCTGTCCCCGTGAGAACACCACGCCCTCGATGGCGGCCGCGCTGCTCGGGACGGGTGTGACGTGCTCGAGGAGATCGACGTGAAGGACGTCACGGCTGCGGACGCCGTACACGGCTCCGGCGAGTTCGAAAAGAATGTAGGTTTCCACGGCGGACATGTGTCGGAAGGCGACGGCGGCTCACGCAGGCTGCAGGGAATCCGGGTTCGGGTGAGTGTGACGCGCGGCGACCCGCGCAAGCCGGGCGGCGAGCGCATTGGGATCAAGGATCAAGACCGGCCGGCCGTCGCCCAGTTCGGTGGCTCCCGATACGCAGGGCACCTGGACGAGCGGGTCCTGGATGGAATGCACGACGACCTCGCGCCTGCCGATGACGCGATCGACGACGACACCGACGAGCCCGCGATCCGTCCCTAGCACGAGGGCCGGCGCGTGCGTGCGGGTCTGCTCGCCGGGCTCGAACAGCGCGCGCAGACGCAGCACCGGAAGCACGCCGTCGCGGTAACTCGCCGCCTCGCGCTGGTTGATGAAGTGAAACTGGTCCGGCTCGAGCTGAATCACCTCCTGCACGTATTCCTGCGGAATCGCGCAGGTGTGCCGGCCGGCGGAAACGATGAACGTCTCGGAAATGGAAAGCGTGAGCGGTAGTCGGAGCGTAAACTGGGTGCCCCTGCCGGGGGCGGTTTCGAGGGCCAGGCTGCCACCCAGTTCACGAAGGGTGTTCTGCACCACGGCCATTCCTACGCCGCGGCCGGAGGCGCGATCGGCCTCATCGCGGGTCGAGAACCCCTGCCTGCAGATCACTTCCAGCAGCTCATGGTTGTCGGGAGCCTGTGAAATGGGGATGCCGGCTTCCTTGGCGCGGGCGATCACGGCGGCGGTGTCGACGCCGCGGCCGTCATCGCGGACGCGAATGATCACCGAGTGGGCGATGGTTTCCGCCTGGAGGATCAGCGTGGCCTCCTCGGGCTTGCCCGCGGCGACTCGGACCGAAGGCGGCTCGACGCCATGACTCACCGCATTGCGGACAAGGTGCAGGAGCGGCTCCTTCAGCCGCTCGACGAGGTACTTGTCGATCTCGGTGTGCTGGCCCTCGAGCACCAGCCGCACGCGCCTTCCGGTGTCGCGGGCGAGGTCCTGGACCACGAACGGCATCCTCGTGAAGATCTCCGCGACTGACACCAGGCGCACGCGGGTGACGGCGTCGCGCAGTTCCCGAAGCGACCGGTCGAGCGCGATGTTGATCTCGCGGAGCCCGCTGACGTCGCCCCGTGCGATTCGCTCATCGAGCCGTGAGCGCTGGATGACCATTTCTCCTGTGATTCGCATCAGCTCGTCGAGCCGGCTGAGGTCGACCCTGACGATGTGTGACGGCGAAATGAACAGGCTCGCCGAGGCGCCCGTGGTCGGCGTCGCGGCGGACGGTTCGGGTTTTCTTCCGACCTCCGGGGGTTCGTCCGGGAAGTCGAAGAGCAAGCCGTCCGTGTTCCACGCCGCGAGCTCGGCGGGACGCTCCTTCACGGCGAGGGCGAACTCGAACTGCATGGAGCCGTCCGGCCGTACCGACGGAGCGGCCGAGAGTATCTCGCCCAGCTTGCCCAGGCGGGACCGCACCGCGTTGATGTTGATGCCGCGGCGGTCGAGCTCCTGGGACGGAAGAAACACGCAGCGCACCGGGTGGAGGCCGCGCGCCCTGGCCTGGGCGAAGCGCTCCGCGAAGGAGGCGGAAGTCGAAGGCGGCGGCAGCTCGACCCGTGCTGCGGACTCCGACGCGGGGGCCGCCGTCCTCCGCTGGAGCGCTTCCACCAGACCGGCGCAGTCCGGCGGCGGCTGTTTCAGCCGATGCGCGCTGATGAGCTGTTCAATGCACCGCGTGGCGGACGAAAGCAGCTGCAGCGCCTCGGCGCCAAGCGGGGTCTCGTTGCGGAGCACGCCGCGAAGCAGCCCCTCGGCGGCGTGCGAAAGCCGCTCGGCGGAGCGAAGCCCGACGATCGCCGAGTTGCCCTTGACCGAATGCACGCTGCGGAAGCAGCTGTCGATCGCCTCGCGGATGGCCGCGGGGTCTGCGTGCGGCTGCTCGAGCGCAAGGAGCTGCTGCCGGACGTTCGAAAGATGCTCGTCGCACTCGGCGTAGAAGTCGTCGAGCAAGTCGGCGTCCAGGGGAATGGAAGGATCGCCGCTCATCGCTTCTCACGCCACATTCCGTGCGCCATGCTTGAGGCTGGGCGCCGGGATGTGACGACGAAGCGCCTCGGGTGAAATCGGCTTGATGCAATAGGCGGTGACGCCGAGCTCGGCGGCCTGCGCGAGATCGCTCGCCAGCTCGGACCCGCTGAGCATGACAAAGTTGAGCGGCGGATCGAACTGCCGGGTCCGCACCCAGGCAAGGATGTCAAAGCCGGTGGCGTTGGGGAGCTTCAGGTCGAGGAAGATGACGTCGGGGTGAGGCTTCTTCCCTTCGAGGATGCCCTGCAGGTATTCGAGGGCTTCGCCGCCGTCCGGGATGTGGGTGATGTGGCAGTCGATTGCGTTCTTGCGAATCGCCCACCTGAAGAAGAACGCATCGTCCTCCGAGTCCTCGACAAGGAGAATGGATGGGGGGTTACCAGCAGAAAACATACGGTGTTCCCCTGAGCAGCCGGTTGTGGTCGGCGCGATGCTGGGTCAGAGGAGCCGTGTTTTTCGGTGCACCTGATGCGGGAGTCGAGGGCTTAACTCTCCGGAATCGTCATGGGAGTTTTTTGGATACGGAGTAATGTCTCCGGCCGGAGCCGACGGCGGGGCGCGACTCCCGCAGGCCTCGATCACGCTCCGGACCGCCCTGGAAATCAGCGCCTGAAAACGGGAGCCGAGCGGGGATTCCAATCGTTTCCGAGCACGTAACCGGGATCGCGGTACCGGGCGACGATCTCCTTATCGGCGGGATCCTTCAGCCGGCGGGAACCGGCGAGCCGCTGCGTCGTATCGACGAGGTTACCCTGCGGATCGCGGCTGTTGTATTCCCAGAAATGGATCTCGGCCGGGTCGCCGACGGAGCCGTCCCTCGCGCGCTGGTACTGCCAGGCAACGGGCGAAACGGCGGACGTGAGCGTGCAGTCGATCAACACCACCTCGCTGTGCGGAAACCGCGTCAGTTCGATCCGGGAGAGCAGATTGCCCGTCACGCCGGACGCTCCTTCGAACACGCATTTGACGAAGACGTAGCCGTGATTGGTGGCGGGGTTTCGTATCTGGGTGTAGTAGGCATCGGAGCGTAGCGACCGCGCGGTCGTGTTCTCGATGAAGCACGGGCCGGTGCCCCAGAGGAAATCGACATCACCCTCGATGTGGCAGCCGGTGATGAAGGCCTGTCCGTTCACCTGAAGCGTGTCCTGGAAGCTGTACAGGTCGAGGTCCTTGAGGATCGCGCGGGCCTCCGTCGTGCCGTTGAGGATGATCGCCTCGGCCTGCGAGCCGCCCTGGGGAGTGGTGTTGCGGATGGTAAGTGTCGTCAGGACAAGATCGTTGACACGGTGTCCGAGAAACACGCCGCGGTGGTAGATGCTGCCGCCGGTCCGCGTGGCCGCCGGGTTCGGGGCGGACGTGCCGAAGGGATTCCCGCGCGTTGGATTGAAGCGGTCGTTCGTCGCGTACTGAAGGACGGTCTCCCTGCGATCCTCGCCCTGAATCGTGATCGCATGCTTGTTCGTGAAGAAGACGATCTCGTTGTAGGTGCCGCGCTTCACGAAAATGGTTCGCGGGGTGGTGTTGCCGTCCGGAATGAAATCGAGGGCGCCCTGCAGCGTGCAGAAGTCGCCGGTGCCGTCCGCGGCGACGACGACCCGCGCGGCCTCGGGGCGCGGCGCGGCCTGCCTGGTGCTGAAAGTCCATTGTCCCTTCTCAACAGCGGCCAGCGGGGTGTCGCGGGCGACGAAAGCCCCGGCGTCAACCGTCACCGCGCAGGAGGTGCCATGGGCGAGCGAGTCATGGCGCGGGTAGATCGCGACCTCGTTGCCGGAGACGATCACCGGAAGATACCGGTAGCCCGGCTCGCCGCCGATCGGCTGCGTCGCGAAAGGAGCCGCAACATCGATCTCCTCCAGGACCGCGTTCGTGGCGGTGTTGATGATTTGGATCCGGCCTTGTCCGACGGACACCGGAGTCGGGAAGGTCAACCGCAGCGGTGTGTCAGGACAGACGTCGGCCGCTCCGTTCTTCGGGAACGTGGTCATGAGCGGGAGCGCCGTGGCGTCGGCCGCGAAGGCCGCGCGCACAAGGCAGCCGGCAAGGACAAGGATACGGGCGAGCGAGGCAAGGGAGGGCATCGGTAGGGTGGAGTCTCACGGGGGATCCGTGAAGCACGAAGAACGGACGTTGCGGATCGCGCGTGCGGTTTCAAGGCGGATTAGGACACGTGTCCGAGCCCGCTCCCCGGGGGTTCGGCCGCCGAGTTCCAGGCCCGGGAGCGAGGCATCGGACAACAGTGCAACGGACAACCGGCTGCGTCTCGCCAGACGGGCGGTCGTCGTACCGAGGAACCGAGAATCCCTACGCCCGGGCGCACCACCGCGCGGCGCGTTGGACGAGCGAGGCGTAGCCGGGATTTTCGAACGCGGCGGGGGTGTGGCCCGGCTGAAGCGCGGCCATCCGGCCGGCGCCCTGGGTGCGGGTCCAGCCGGCGGGCCACGGCTTGCCTCCCTGCTCGTAAACGAGAAACACGTCGGCCGAGGCATCGGCGACGAAATCGTAGCGATACGGCTCCTCCCGCATCTCGAAGCCCTGCTGTCCGGTCGAAATGGCGTGCGACGCCTCCAACCGGTACGGCATGACTTCCTGGTCCGGGTGGCCGGTGAACGAGGCGCCGATCAATGCCTTCACCTTCGGGTGCTTTGCCCAGCACACACCGTTGTGCAAAACGAGCAGCCCCCCGCCTCGGCTGACGAAGCCGACGAGCGCGTCGGCCTGCACGTCCGGCAGCGGCGTTTCCCAGGTGTCCGCGTAGGCGACCACCAGCCGCGCGTCCGCCAGCCCGGTGACCAGCTCCGCGGTGTCCTCGGTCACTCGAACGCGGAAATCGCGCTCGAGAAGCGAGCGGAGCACGACCTCGACGCCGCCGAGCGGATGGTACGGCGCGACACGATTGCCGAAGACAATCGCGACGGGCCTGGCGGTATCACGCAGCTCCGAATCGTCACCAGGGGAGGTCGTTTCCATGAAGGTCAAAGTAATCGGGCCGCTCTCCCGCGGTCGTGGTGGCACGCTGATCGACCGCCGCGAGGACGAGATGCGCCGCTTCGTCGGGCTCGTATGTTGCCTTCTCGTTCCGGGCGCCATGCATGTAGCTCCGGACGTACCCGGGATGGACCTGCATGACCCGGCCGCCCAGCTCGCGCAGCCGCCGGTGGATCAGCGCGGCCTCCATGTTGAGCGCCGCCTTCGACATGCAGTAACCGAACCACCGGTCGCGCCAGTTCTGGCCGATGCTGCCGGCCTCCGACGAAATGTTCACGAGCAGCTTCTCTCCGCCCGCAACGAGCAGCGGCCACAACGCCTGCGTCGTCCGGAGGGGACCGATGGCATTCACGCGAATCACGCGGAGCACCTCGTCGGCATCGAGCGCCGGATCGCCAATCGCGTGGTCGATGTCGCCGAGAACGCCGGCGTTGTTGACCAGCCGGTCGATGGAGGAGGTGTGGCGCCGAATCGCCGCGGCGCCGGCGGCAATGCTTTGCGGATTGTCGATGTCGAGCTGCACAACCGTTCCCCGGTCCGGAAAACGGGACGCCAGCGCGCGAACGCCTTCACCTTGCGGGTCGAGGCACGTCAGGAAGACGCGATGTCCGGCGGCGAGCAGCCGTTCCGCAAAGGCGAGGCCCAGGCCGCGATCGGTTCCGGTGACGACGACGGTCTTCATGGGTTCGGGGCTGCGCGACGGACTTTTTGCACGACGGGCCATTCCTGACGGCGAGGCC
>JAJYAR010000481.1 GCA_021779435.1 bacterium | reverse complement strand
TTCCTCCCTACGCTCGGAATGACAGCCTGGGCGGTGCTTCAGGGAAAAGAATGATGCCCTGTCCGGCGGCGGGGACACGGGCCCACGGTCGGAAAGGGGCCGACCGTGGCTACCAGGGCGCGCGGGGCGAGAACGGGGATCGTGACGGAAACTCGCAAACTGATGATTGCGATTGACGGGCCGGCGGGATCGGGCAAGAGCACGGCGGCGAAACGCGTGGCGGAGCTGCTGGGCTACGACTACATCGACACCGGGGCAATGTATCGCGCTGTGGGGCTGGCGGCGTTGGAGGCGAGGGCGCGACTCGACGACGCGGAGCGCGTCGAAGAGATCGCCCACGAGGCGCGGATCGAGTTGCACTGGAGCGACGGGCGCACGCGCGTATGGCTCGACGGGCGCGAGGTGACCGACCCGATTCGGCGGCCGGAAGCGGCGCAGGCAGCCTCGGTCGTCTCGACGATTGCCGGAGTGAGAGCGATCCTGGTGCGACGGCAGAAAGAGTTTGCCGCGGCCGGCGGCGTGGTGATGGAGGGCCGGGACATCGGGACCGTCGTGCTGCCCCAGGCTGATCTGAAAATTTTCCTGACCGCTTCGGCCGAGATACGGGCGCGCCGCCGGGCCGACGAGATGGCCGGACGCGGCGAACCGGTGGACTTCGAACAAATGAAGGAAGAGGTGATCGAGCGGGACCGGCGCGACACCGAGCGCGCGGCTTCGCCGCTCGCGGCCGCTTCTGATGCCGTGATCGTGGACAGCACGGCGATGGAAGTTGAGGAAGTGGCGCGGCTGATCGTGCTGCTGGCTACGGAGAAGGGAAAAAGGCGCCACGCCGCGAACCGTCCACCAGCGGCTTGAGCCGGGTGTCCGTAGCGCCGGCGTCCCGCCGGCGTCTCTGCTCGGCCCCGCTTCACAGCACCGTAGCCCAAGCTTCAGCCCGAGCAGGTCTTGATAGGACTTCTCGACGCCTTTCGCTGCCACAGCCTGAAGGCTGTGCTACGGGGGCGATGTAGGTACTTTAGCCTTCAGCTTGCGCACGCCGGTACGAATTTCAGGTAGGGCTTTGCATCGACGACAGGAATTCGGCGTTGGACTTGCTCTTCGAAAGGCGGCTGAGCAGCAGCTCCATCGCCTCCACCGGCGAGAGCGGGCTCAGCACCTTCCGCAAAATCCACACCCGGTTCAACTCCTCCGGCGGCAACAGCAATTCGTCTTTCCGCGTCCCCGATCGATTGATATCGATCGACGGGAAGATCCGCTTGTCCACCAGCCGCCGGTCCAGGTTGATTTCCATGTTGCCAGTGCCCTTGAACTCCTCGAAAATCACGTCGTCCATCCGGCTGCCCGTATCCACCAGGCACGTCGCGATGATCGTCAGCGATCCGCCCTCTTCGATATTTCGCGCCGCGGCAAAGAAACGCCGAGGCCGCTGCAATGCGTTCGCGTCGATACCGCCCGAAAGCACCTTGCCCGAGGGCGGCGACACCGCGTTGTAGGCTCGCGCCAGTCGCGTCAGCGAATCGAGCAGGATCACCACGTCCCGGCGATGCTCCACCAGACGCTTCGCCTTCTCGAGCACCATCTCCGCCACCTGAATGTGCCGTTGCGGAGGCTCGTCGAAGGTCGAGCTGATCACCTCCCCCTTCACCGTCCGCTGCATGTCGGTCACTTCTTCCGGCCGCTCGTCGATCAGCAGCACGATCAGCGATACCTCGGGATGGTTCGTCGTCACCGAGTTGGCGATCGACTGGAGCATCATCGTCTTGCCGGTGCGCGGCGGCGCGACGATCAGGCCGCGCTGCCCCTTGCCGATCGGACACAGCATGTCCAGAACGCGTCCGGTCAGGCTTTCCTTCCCCGTCTCCAGCCGAAGCCGTTCCTGCGGATACAGCGGCGTCAGGTTGTCGAAGAAAATCTTGTTCCGTGCAACTTCGGGATCCTCGAAGTTGATGGCTTCCACTTTCACCAGCGCGAAGTACCGCTCGCCTTCCTTCGGCGGCCGCACCTGGCCGCTGACGGTGTCGCCGGTGCGCAGGTCGAACTTGCGAATCTGCGAGGGCGAGACGTAGATGTCGTCGGGGCCCGGCAGATAGTTGTATTCCGGCGCGCGGAGAAAGCCGAAGCCGTCCGGCAGGCTTTCGAGAACGCCTTCGGAGAAGATCAGGCCGCTCTTTTCCGCCTGACCGCGCAGGATCTGGAAGATCAGCTCCTGTTTGCGCATCCCGGTGGCGCCGGGAATGTCCAGCTCCTTCGCGATCTTCGTCAGATCGGCAATATTCTTCTCTTTTAGTTCGGCTAGGCTGATGCCCATACAAATTCCTTACAGTGGTTGGAGCCCGGGCGAAATCCCCGACAGTCATCAGGCGAGCGCCGCCGGCGGGAAAAAGGGCCGGCGTGCCGCGTCAGTTGGTCAGTTCCTGATCCTGCTGCAGGTTCTCGCTGAATTCCTGGGAAACCTCGACCGGAGCGGGCGCGGCGGGAAGCGACCGTTCGAGCGCGAGACCCAGCACCTCGTCCATCGTCTCGACGAACTTCACGGTCAGTTCCGCCTGGATTTCCGCCGGGACGTCGGCAAGGTCCTTCTCGTTGTCTTTCGGCAGAATCACCGTGCGAATGCCGCTGCGGTGGGCCGCAAGCAGCTTTTCCTTGAGGCCGCCGATCGGCAGCACCTTGCCGCGCAGCGTGATTTCGCCCGTCATCGCGACGGCGCAGGAGACCGGAATGCGGGTCAGCGCGCTCACGAGCGACGTTGCGATGGTGATGCCGGCCGAAGGCCCGTCTTTCGGGATTGCGCCCTCGGGCACGTGG
>JAJYAR010000480.1 GCA_021779435.1 bacterium | reverse complement strand
GGCCAGCGGATAGAGGATGGGATTGAGGAATCCCAGGTTGCGACCGAGTTCCTGGTTCAACACCGCGACGATCGACGCCCAGATCGGCGCGGCGACGCTGGTGCCGCCGTACAGCCACCCGCTCGGGCAGCCGCCGTTATCGGCCTGGCAGATCAAGAAGCCCTGCAGCGGATCCGCCGGCGCGCTCACGTCCGGCACCGAGCGCATGCTCGAGCCGCTCAGTCCGCTCTGGTAGGCCGGAGCGGCGAAGAAGCGGCTGACGCCGAAGCCGCCCTGCCCGTTCTGCGGTGAGTCGTTCAGTCCGTTCCACCAGCTCTCGGAGCCGTACGTGCCGAGCAGGCCGGGCAGCGCCTCCGTCCCGCCGACTGCGGTGATGTACGGCGCATCCGCCGGCACGGGAATGGTGTTGGCCGACCCGTCCAGGCAGGTGCTGCCATGGTCGCCGGTACCACTCACGACGGTGATGCCGTCGGCGGCTGCGGTTTCGAGAATCGAGTTGATGCTCTGCACATCGGCGAGGTCCGTCTCTTTCTCGCAGTACGCCCAGCTGTTGGAAATCACATTGACGCCGGCGGAGATCATCGCGTTCAGCATCGACTGAAACGTTCCGCTGCCCTGGAACGGGCCGTCGAACACCACCACCTTGGCGCCGGGCGCCAGACTCATCACCGCATCGATGTCGAGCAGCACCTCGGATTCACCCGGTCCCGGCGTGGCGACGCCGCCGTTGACGTTGAATTCGGACAGATTGGAAAAGTCCGATCCGTCGCCGAGCAGATCGAGGTAGTTCTGGACGTCAGACGGATAGTACGTGGAGAACTCCAGCAATCCGATCGTTTGACCGGTACCGGGGACGGGATCGGGGAAAGCGCCGTAGCTCTGTGCGTACGCCGCGATCATGTTGATCTCACAAGCGACCGGCGCGGTGGCCGCTTCGATGGCGTCGGCCAGGCTGGGAGCGGTCTTCACCTTGCCGTTTTTGATGGCCGCCGCCGCGGCGGGCGACAGACAGGTGAGCAGCGTGCGCGTCTGCTGGGGGATGTGGTTCCAGATCCACTGTGTGGCATCGCCGGCGCCGACGTGCCGGGGCTGCGCGAGGTCTGAGAGACCCACAATGGCCTGCACCCGCGGGGCGATCGACGCCGGCAGCCACGGCGCGCGATTATTGGCGTAGAAATGCCGCGCGCCGAGCCGGTACTCGCCGATGCCGACCCGTAGTACCTGCTCGATCCGCGCCCGACTCGCCCGCACGGTGAGCGTGAGGCGGTCGGCGGAGCCGGCGATCAGGCGAAAGTGCTGGCCACGCAGGTAGCGCAGCACGCGCTCGTAGTCGCGGCGCGAGGGGCCGAAGCGATCGGCCAGCGCCCGGCCGGAGAGGAAACGGCGATACTGCGGCGAGCGTGGGTCGTAGACCGCACGTAGAAACTGCGCGAATGCGCGGGGATTCTTGCGTCGCAGCACGATGGTCAGCGTCAGCGGCCGACGTGCATCGCGGGCCGAGAGCGGCATGCGTTGCGCCCTCGCAACAGCTGCGATCACGCTTCCGCTCAAACGCTGTCCGGGCGCGGCCAGGGCGGTGGCACAGGCCAATCCGCCGACTAGAAAGACGCCCATCAGCCGGAACCAACACCGGTACGACCTATTTTTCATGTGACTCCCCTGCCCCAGGCACAGCGACGCAGTCGACTGCGGCCACAATGGCCCGCGTGCTTACAGTGGAGTGAGGAAAGCGTGTGAAACGTCACGCCCAAGAAATGGGACCGTCGGCGACGCGGTGCAGCCGCAGGGCACCGCACGGCTGCGAACGGGGGCTGCGCGGGGTGCCAGGCAGCCTCGGTGACAAGCCGAATGCCACCTGCAAAGACGGTGCGCGCCGCCACCCGGCCGATTTCAGCCCCCGCGAGGCGCGGACCCGCCGTCGGGCCGAGGCTCAACGGTCTGGGCTGCCGACCTCTCCCGGCGAGTCGTGATGCGCGGACTGTGCGGCGTGCGGCCGGCCGGCGCGCGCGCGCAGAAGACGATTCAGGAGAACGAATATCGCTCCCCCGGCCGCGCCGTACAGATGAGCCTGCGGCACCACTTTGCCTCCCAGGTCCCTCGTCTCCCCCGGCAACGCGCCCGCATGCAAGGTCCAACCGATGACGGCAAGCATGCCGACGAGCAATGCGGCCGAGAACACGGGGCGGTGCGGGAATTCGAGCAGTGCCCCGGCGCAGAACATGCCGAACAGCACGCCGGAGATGCCGACGTACCACGCCACGGACGGATCGAAGGCCAGCAGCCCGACTCCCACCGCAACGCTGCTGGTCAGAATCAGTCCGAGCCAGGCGCGCACCTCGAGCGCCGGAGCAAACAGTCCCCAGATCAGGAACAGTCCCAACAGATCGCGCAGCAAGTGAACCCAGCCCAGATGGACGAAGCTCCCGGTGACCAGTCGCCAGAGCTGGCCCTGCAACAGCGCCGAACGCCGATATTCCAGCGCATCGCGCCAACCGGCCGCCTGCAGCGCCAGGAGCAGCAGGGCCAGTGCACCGGGCACGCCCCAGAGACGCAGCGGCCGCCGCGACTTCAGCATGACCATTGCAGACGTCCCGCACGGCGCGGCCGGATCACGCCGCGATCCGCAGCCGGCGTGACGGCCGGGGATCCCCATGCTCGCGCAGGACGGGCGGCGCCTTTCACGCGACCTGTTGCACCCCCACCACCGGACCTGCCAGGACGATGACCCATGTCACTCAGGCTGCATTGCCGGCGATTCTCTCCTCGGCAGCAATCGGCGCAGGTCCTGCGGCGCGGTCCTCCCAGGTGCGCTTGCGTCAAA
>JAJYAR010000036.1 GCA_021779435.1 bacterium | reverse complement strand
TCTCGGTGATGTCGTTGTGGTTTTTGATCATGGTGGAGTGAATCAGGGTTTGAAGAAAAGGGGGCGGCTCAGAGGTGCTGCGCGTAGGAGATGAAACCGCGGTGCCGGACGACGAAGCGCTTCAGGATGGAGGCGGCGCTTTCGGCGTAGAGTTCGGTTGACCACGAGGCGGGGATGCCGACGACGAGTTCGAACGGCTGTACGGGAACGTCGTCCGCAATGCTCAGCGGGCCCGAGCGGGACGTGTCGTGCGACTCGGCCTCCCAGCGCACGTCGAACGGATCGACATCGGTGGACGCGATGACCTCGAGTTCGGGCGCGGCGTTTTCGGACGGCTGCGGCGAACGGAGCCGAATTGAGACGGCGTCCGAATCCGGGATCGACTCGAGTCGAACGAAGCCGTCGTAGGCACGGAGTCGCGCGTCGCGTTCGAGAAGCTGGATCTCCGGAGCGGTGGAAGTGGCCCAGTTGGCGGTCGCGAGGTTGCGGTCGGGCAAGTCGTGCGCGAGCCCGAGGACGTCCACGAGTGGAAAGAAGGACAGGTTCAGCGCCTGGCCGAGGTCGGGCTTGAGGGCGAGTCCCTCGACGAGCTTCAGCAGCGCGAGCGTCGAACGCAGGTCGCGGTGATCGAGCCCAGCGTAGAACGCGAGGCGGAGTGCGGCGTTTGAGGAGCTGGCTCCAAAGTAGACGAAGCGCGGCAGCAGATGCAGTTGACCGCGGCGTCCCCGGAGCGGGCCGGCCGGTGAACCGAACACGTGGAGCGAACGTTCGGCGATCCGGTACAGGTCGGACAGCTTGTCGTTGATGGCTGTGGACACCTCGTTCGTGGCGGATGGAGCCGAGGCGAGCGGGGCGTGCGAGAGAGTGGAGAAAGAGGTCATTGGGTTCTGGCGAGGGGGCAGCGCGGCGGGTGTGGGAGGTGGGAGGCGGAAGGACCGCCGCGCTGCCGTGATTTCCGTGGGTGGGTGCAGTGGGAGTGGGCGACGAGGCGTGCAGTGGAAGGCGCGCCTGCGGGGGGATGCGGCGGATCCAGCGTGGGGCGTGTCGCCCCTCGGCTCCTTTCAATCGGAGGACGGAAACCCGTCGCGGATTGGAGGAGCGGTCAGCCGCGCAGCTGCGGACATCGTGCAGCCGCAGCCATTCGGCACATCATCATTCGCGCCTGGAGTCCTGCCGCGGTCGGGAGACCGAGGCTGCTCAGGGAGCGCGGTGTAATGAGGCCGATGGGGTTCACGAGGACGGACTAAGCAGGACCTGAACGCCAAAGACAAGTACAATCACAGTAACTTGACTAAAGAAGGAAAGATGGGTGGATAGCGAGACGTTGCTGGAATAATGTAATACCTATGAAAGGCATTAACTTATGTGCTAACTGGGTGCGTTGGCAAGGGGCCAAGCCCGCGCGATATATGACACAATTCGTTTTCTAGAGCGTGCGTCCGGCGAATGATCAAAAGTACTCATTAAGCGCCGGGCAGGAATACCGTATCCTGAGAGCATGTCGTTCTCTGCTTCTCCGGCCGCTGCGCGGACCACTGTCATGATCGTCGAGGATCAGACGGCGATTCGCCAGATGCTTGCCACGTTTCTGTCTGCGATGCCGGGTACCGCGGTGGTGGGCGAGGCGGGCGGAGTCGATGAGGCGTTGCGGCTTGCGGAGCGGTGCCGTCCCGCGGTCGTCATCCTCGATTGGATGCTGGCAGGCGGCAGCGGTCTCGACTTCCTCCGGGGACTGCGGGTCGATCCGCCGCCGCGGGTGTTGGTGTTCTCCGCGAACACGACCGAACTCGCCGTGCGCGAGGCGCTTTCCGCGGGGGCGAGGGGCTACATCGAGAAGACGAGCAGTTTCAGCGAGTTCACGACGGCTCTCAAAGCCGTCGCGGAGGGCGGCACCTATTTTGGTCCGGCGGTCTCCCCGCTGGTGCAGAAGATCTTCGCCAATCCCGGTGCCGGCGGCACCAGTGGCGAACTCTCGCCGCGCGAACGTGACGTGCTCCGCTACGTCGCCGAGGGACTGTCCTCGAAGGAAATTGGGGCGAGGCTCGGAATCAGCGTGCGCACGGTCGAGAATCACCGTCGAAACATCTTCCGCAGAACCGGGTTGCGCTCGATCGCCCAACTGACACTGCACGCCGCGCGGCTTGGGTTGATCGAGACGGGCGCTTCGCCAACACCCCGCGTGGAGGGTCACCCATGAAATCCGCGCCTTCCCCTTACCTTCTGATTGTCGACGACGATCTGGCCGCGCGCGTCCGGTTGCGCGATCTGCTGGAACGCGAAGGTCATTTTCAGGTGAAGGAGGCCTCCGACGGCTATGGAGCGCTCGAGATCGCGCGCCAGTCGCCGCCCGACCTGATCCTGCTGGACATCATGATGCCCGGGATCACGGGACTGGAGGTCTGCCAGGAGCTCCGCGCCGACGCCGCCACCCGTGAGGTGCCGGTCATCGTGTTGTCAGCCGCAGAGGAGTCCGACGCGATGATCGCCGCCCTGAATGCCGGCGCCGACGATTTCCTGCGGAAGCCTTTCTGGGCTCCGGAGCTGCGGGCGAAGGTCCGCAACGTTGCCCGGCTGAACCGCTACCGTTCGCTGACTCGTGAGCGCGACCGCTTCCGCTGGCTGCTCGACCGCTCGCAGGAACCGCTCCTGATAGCAGACGCCGCCGGAAAGATCACCTACGCAAATGGCCGCGCCACGGAGCTCTTTGGCGATGTGGCTGGAAACGGCGACGACGTTGTCACGATCATCAGCCGCAACTTCCAATCAGAACCGCCCGAGGCGCTTTCGGAGTGGCGCTCCCGCAGGTCGGATTCCGGCGGATTTCGAATTTACCAGCCGGAGACGGAGCGCGTGGCGGCCCGCTGGTTCGATGTGGACGTGCAGGGGTTGGAGCAGGACGGGGAAACGCTCCTGAAGTTCACGAACCGCTCCGGATGGATCAGGCGCGAGTTGGAGACGTACACGTTCCAGCACCTGATCTCCCATAAGATCCGCACGCCTTTGACCGGTCTTGCCCCGATACTCTCGTATCTCGAGGCAACGCAGGGGACGACCGGCGAAGTCGGCGACATGCTGCGCATTGCCCGGCAGAGCGCACAACGACTCGAGGAGACCCTTTGCGGCGTGCTCCAGTATCACAATGCGGTGTTCGGCGGCGCGCACGGCGCGTCACCCCGCCGCGAACTCCTGGCCACGGTGCTCGAGCGCGCCGCGGAAGCCGCCGGGCTCCAGGGTCGGGTGACGCTCGACGAGAGCGGGTCGGGCGCGATGGTCGCATTCCCCGAGGTGATGGAAATCGTCGCGACGGAGCTCCTGGACAACTATGCAAAGTTCAGCGCCGCGCCGACCACCGGTGTCCGGGCGTGTCTCGCGACGGGCGAAGGCGGCCGCTCCGAGGTGCGCTTGGTTGCCCCGGGGCCTGACATCCCTCCCGATGTCGTGGCGCAGCTTGGCCGGCCGTACTGGCAGCTGGAACGCGCGTTCACCGGCGAGGTGCCCGGCCTGGGGCTTGGACTTGCCACGGCGCGGCAGCTTCTGCGTTCGCGGGGAGGCGATCTCAGACTGAACAAGAACGAGGCGGTGGGTGGCGTGGAAACCTGCATCGTGCTGCCCACGGAGCCCCGCGCATGAACCCGCCCCCGGCCGCGCGCACAGCCGGCAACTCCGAACTTCTTCCCGGCGACCGCCGCCAGGCGCTTCTCCTCGCCGTCGGCGAAATTGCCGAGCGCGTGATCGAGAAGAACATGGGCGACGAGGCGTTTCGCGAAGTCCTCTGCACGCTCGGCAGGGCCGCGAACCTCTCTCGTGCCCATCTCTGTGAAACGCGCCAGGCACCCGATGGCGTGCATTTCGTCCGCGCCCACGGATGGTCCCATGTCACGTCCGACGCGGGCGCGGGGTTTCTCGACCTCGCGCAACGTTCGGCCGCCCTGTGGCAGCGTTGGACGGGCCGGCTCACGACCGACATGATCATCGAGGGCGATGCGGAAACCTTCCCTCCCGAGGAGCGCGCGCATCTGGAAGCGTGCGGGATCCAGTGGCTCGCGATCCTGCCGATCGTGCGCAAAAGCGGACTGTGGGGATTCCTGGCCCTGGAGAAAAGCGTGCGTGAGCCCGGCTGGCCCGGCGGAAGCCTGGCGGATCTGCGAAGGGTGGCGCGGCTTGTCGGCGCCTCGCTTGACCGCTGCGAGCTCTGCAAGCGGCAACAGACCATCGAGGCGAACTACCACGCCCTGCTCGACAACCTGAGCGAGGTCATCTTCAAGACGGACGAGCGCGGCAACTTCACCTACCTGAACGGTGCGTGGCGGACGCTCGTCGGCACCGAACCCGGGGAGGCGCTCGGCCGGTTCTGCGGCAATTTCGCCACGCCCGACGACCGCAAGCAGAACCGCCGCGCGCTGCTCCTTCTCCTTCGGGGAAAGCTCCCCGAGCACCGGTGCGAGGTGCAGCTGCAGCGCGCCGACGGCGACACGAGGTGGGTCCAGGTCAGCGCACGGGAACTCGAACTTCCCGGCGCGCGCAACCGCGGACTCGTTGGCACGATCGTCGACATCTCGGCGATCAAGAAGGCGGAGGGCGAACTCAGGGCGGCGAAGGCCGAGGCCGAGGCCGCGAACCGCGCGAAGAGCGAATTTCTCTCGACGATGAGCCACGAGCTCAGGACGCCGCTGAATGCGGTCATCGGGTTGTCGGAGTCACTGCTCGAAACGGAACCCGAGAAGGACGTCGCCCGGACGCGCCGGTTCCTCGAGCTGATCCACGGGGCGGGTCAGCAGCTCTTCCGCCAGGTCAGCGACATCCTCGATCTTGCGCGCATCGAGGCCGGCCGCCTGAAGCTGAACCTCGCTCCGGTCGAGGTCGGCAGCCTGTGCGCGACGATCTGCGAGTCCACGAGGAAGAGCGCCGACGAGAAGAGCATCCGCCTCGTGCTGGACAGGCCGTCCACGCCTTTGCTGATCCAGGCGGATGAGCGCCTGATCGGGCAGGCCCTGCACAATCTCGTCGTGAACGCGGTGAAGTTCACCCCGTCCGGGGGCACCGTGACCATCAGCGCCGGGGCCCATGCGTCGGGCGGCGCACGTGTGTCCATCGCGGATACCGGAATCGGCATACCGGCCGAGAAGCTGCACCTGCTGTTCAAGCCGTTCACCCAGGTCGACTCCTCGCTGTCGCGCCGCTTCGGCGGCACCGGGCTGGGGCTCGTCCTGGTCGACAAATATGTGCGGCTGCACGGGGGCTCGATCGCGGTCGAGAGCCAGCCGGTGTTCGGGAGCACCTTCACCGTGCTCCTCCCGGAGGCGGGGGCGGAGACGGGTGGCGCCGGACTGGCGCGCAGGGAGGATCTTTCATGAAGCCGAAGGTTCTGATCGTCGACGACGAGAAATTGAACGTCCTCACGTTCGAGTCATTCCTCGCGGATGACGGTTACGACGTCTATTTCGCCGACAACGGGCGCCAGGGCATCGAGCTGGTGAAGTCCCTCTCGCCCGACGTCGTACTCCTCGACGTGATGATGCCCGAGATGGACGGCTATACCGTCTGCCGCCGGTTGCGCGCGGATCCGGCCGTCGGGAGCGTGCCGATCATCATGGTGACGGCGTTGCACGATTCCGCATCGCGGCTCGAGGGGCTGAGGGCCGGGGCCGACGATTTCGTGACGAAGCCCTGCTCGCGTGACGAGATGCGGGCCCGGGTGCGAACGATCGTGTCGCTCAACCGGTTTCGCTCGATCGCCGAGGAGAAGGCGCGGTTCGAGCGGCTGTACGAGGTGGCGCCGATCGGCATCGTGCTGACGGATGCGGCAGGCGTGGTGGTTGCCGCGAATCCACGCGCGGAGAAGCTTCTCAGGCTGGCGGACGGGACTGCGCTCGTCGGCGACGTGCTCCCGCGCCGCCTGGGGCAGGCCGCTCCGATTGTCGCCGGCGTCATCGAGTGTGCGCTCGAAGGCGAGCCGATGCCGCCGCAGGCCGTGCGGTTCGACGGTGCGACGGCGTCGGTCGTGCGCATCCGCGCCACGGCGGTGCCGGATTCGGGCAATCGGCGCGCGATGCTGATATTCAGCGATGCGACCGCGGAGGCCCGTGCGCGAGAGGCGCTGGAAAAGCTGAATGCCGATCTCGATAATCTCGTGCGTGCGCGGACACGGCAGCTCGAGGAGGCAAACGGCCTGCTGATGTCGTATGCGAGCTTCGTGTCGCACGATCTCCGATCCCCGCTCACCGTCGTCAAGGGCTACCTCTCGATGCTCAACGACGGGGTGGTTCCGCTGGCCGACGGAGCCTCGCTCGTCGACCGCGCCTACAAGGCGACGCTGGTGATGCAGGAGCTGGTTCAGAACATCCTCCAGCTTGCGCAGGACGAGCACGACGGGACACACGCCGACGGCGCCGAACCGACGGATCCCACGCCGGTCGTGGGACGCGTGTGGTCGCACGTGCAGGGCATGTACCCCCAAGCCTCGCCCGAGTTCACCGTCGAGCCGCTGCCCAAGGTGGAGGCGAGCCCGCTGCTGATCGAACGTGTCTTCTTCAACCTGCTCACCAATGCGGTGAAGTATTCGTCCGGGCGCGACAAGCCTTCCATCCGTGTCGGCGCCACGATGACGCCGGAGGGCCCGGCCCTGTTTGTGCAGGACAACGGCATCGGCTTCAGCGAGCGGGACGCCGACCGCCTCTTCCAGGAGTTCTCCCGGATCTCGGAGCCGCCGCAGGGCGACGGCTTCGGCCTCGGATTGTCGCTGGTCGCACGGCTCGTGCGGGCGCACGGCGGCAAGGTATGGGCCGAAGGCCGGGCCGGTGAGGGCGCCACGTTTCATGTGCAGTTCAGCGCAGCCCCCGCACCCGTCGGAGAGGGCCGGGCGCTGCAAACCGGATGAACCGCCTGGTTCCATCGCTTCCGAAGCCGGGGCGCGTGCTTGCCGCAACCGCGCTCGCCGCGGTCCTGAACGCCTTTCCAATCCAGCTGATCGGCGGGGGCGAGTATGCCGCGGGTTCGCTCATCGCGATGCCGCTCGTGCTCGTGCTGCCGATCCCCTGGGCGGTGGTGGTGGCGCTGCTCGCGCAGAGTGGCGGGCTTCTGCTGGATCCGCACACCGTCCTCCTTCTTCCGCTTGCGGCGCTCGAGGCGGCCTGGCTCAGCTGGTCGGGCCGGGCGCAGCGGAGTGTCGTCCTGGCCGACGCGCTGTTCTGGGCCGTGCTTGGGCTGCCTTTCGGATATCTGGTTTGCGACCAGGCACTCCGTCTGTCTGCGGACAGCACCGCGGTGCTGCTCATCAGTCATGCGTCAACGGCGCTGGTGGCGGTCCTTTTCGGCGCATTTCTGGTGCGATCCACCAGCTTCGGTGAATGGCTGGGCCACGTGCAGCACGCGCCGCAGCGGCTGCGGAAACTGATCTTCAGCTGGGCGTTCATGCTGACCGCGGTGCCTGTCGTGGCGCTGGCCATTGGCGCCTCGGTGCTCCTCCGGCGCACGGCCGCGCAGACGCACGAGGCGCGCCTCGACAGCGCGGTCGCGACCGTCGGCCAGGCGCTGGGGCAGCACATCCGGCTCCATCGCGCGGCGGTTGTCGCGGCGGCGCGGACCTTTGAGCGAGGCACTCCCTCGGCCGTCGCCCTGGACGAGATTCGCCGGGCGTATCCCTCGTTCGTGACGCTGCTGACGACCGACGCCGAAGGAAATATCCGTGAGACGGCTCCGCTTGCGCCGCAGCTTCGCGGGAGTTCCGTGGCCGACCGCAGCTATTTCACCGAACCGCGCAGGACGCGGGAGCCTTTCGTTTCCGGTGTGTTTCGGGGGCGCGGCTTCGGGCGTGACATCCTGATCGCGCTGAGCGCCCCGATGCGTTCCGGGGACGGCTCGTTTTCCGGCGTGGTCGAGGGATCGATCGAAGTATCCCGCTTCGGCACCTCGGTGAGCCGCCTCGGGGTGGGACCGGAGACGAGCATCGTGCTGGTCGACAGCTCGGGTCGCGTGATCGTCGCCGCGAACGCGGAAGGCGTTCAGCCGCTGGAGCGGCTCACGCACACGGAATTCGCGTCGCTGAAGGACAACGTCGCGCGGACGATCGAACGGACCAACGCCCGGGGCGTTGTCGAAGTCGTGCGTGCGAAGTCCATGGGCTGCGAATACGGCGTGCGGGTGATTGCCTATCGGCCATTGCTGGCCGACGTGGGCGATCTTCTTTGGATCTATCTTGTGCTCGCCGCGCTGGTTCCGCTGCTGCTTGGCGGCGCGATCTGGGCGGCCATGCTGGCGAGCCGGAGACTGTCCGCCCCGCTCGAGCGGTTTGCGATCGACGCGGTCGACCAGGCGGAGAGCGGGTCGGTGTCGCCCATGGCGACTCCGATCGAGGGCGTGCCGCAGGAAATCGCGATGGTGTTCGCCGCGTTCAACTGCCTCGCCGCCAGGGTGGGCGAGGCGCATTCCGCCCTGAAAAAGACGAACGAGGAACTCGATGCGCGCGTGGCCGAGCGGACCCGCGAGCTGAGGATCGCCCAGGAGAAGGCCGAGGCGGCAAACCGCTCGAAGACGGAGTTCGTGGCCATGACGGGCCACGAGATTCGCACGCCGCTGAACGCCCTGATCGGTCTCACCGAGGTTGTCGCGCAAGAGGTTCCGCCCGGCAAGGCCGCGGAACGGCTGCAGACAATCCGCCGCGCGGGCGTCCGGATGCTCGGAATCGTCAACGATCTCCTGGACCTGTCACGCGTCGAGGCCGGCAAGCTCGAGTTGCGCAACGAGCCGGTGGAAGTCGGGGCCGTCGGCCGCGATCTCGTCGCCCTCTTCGGAGCCGAGGCCCGGAGGCTGGGCCTGGTGCTGGAACTGGACCTCCAGGCCGAGTCTTCCTTGTGGGTTCAGACCGATGCGCCGCGGCTCCAGCAGGTGCTGGCAAATCTGCTTGGCAACGCGCTCAAGTTCACGAAACGCGGCGGCGTCACGCTGCAGATCAAATGCGAGGCCGCGACGGAGCGCGAAGTGACGCTGCGACTCGCCGTGATCGACACCGGCCCGGGGATCAAGCCGGAGGAGCAGGCGCGGCTTTTCCAGCCGTACGTGCAACTCCCCGGCGCCGCCGGGGCCAGCGTGGTCGGCACGGGCCTGGGCCTCGCCATCAGCCGCCGCCTCGCAAGGCTCTTCGGAGGCGAGCTTACGGTCCGCAGCGAACCGGGCCGCGGGTCCGAGTTCCATTTCACGGCAAACTTCAGGCGCGTCGCACCTCCCGCACCTCCCGCCACTCCCGCACCTCCCGCGGCCCCGGCCGCCTCAGCGGTGTCGGTCGCGGCAAAGGGGAGTTCCGAGCTGCGTGTGCTCGTTGTGGACGACAACGTCGCCAACCAGGAGGTGCTCCGCGCGTTCGTCGAGCGCTCGTGCAAGGTCGTCGAGTGCGCGGGCAGCGCCCGCGAGGGGCTCGACTGGCTACAGCGGGAGCGATTCGACGTGGCGCTCGTCGATCTCGAGATGCCCGACGAAACCGGCGATGTGGTTGTCAGGCGCATGGCCGAGGGCGGCGCGAAAACACCGTCGGCGGACTGCGTCCTCGTGGCGGTGTCCGCACACACCCGCGATGAAAAGCGGGCCGAGTGCATTGCCCTGGGCTTTGATGACTTCCTGCCAAAGCCGGTGGATCGGCAGGAACTTTTCCGGATGCTCGAGCGGATTGCCGCCCGCCGGGCTGCGGCGACGCGCTGAAAAGCCAGAGTTGCGGAGTCGCGTGTCCCTGTCTCCGGCCGCCCGCGTCATAAGCTGTCGGGAGCGTTGGATGCGAATAAGGGTCTAGGCCCCACCATGGTCTCGCCACGACTTCTCCCGGCGCTCGGTCTTTGCCTCGCCGCCGCCGCGTGCCATCGCCAACAGACGCCTCCTCCCGCGCCGCCTCCTCCGGCCGTTACCGCCATCACGCTTCAGGGCGAGCCCGTTTCGCTGACGCGGGAATTGCCCGGACGGTCGTCCGCCTTCGTCGTTGCGGAGGTGCGTCCGCAGGTGACGGGGATCGTGCGGAAGCGCTTGTTTACCGAGGGCGGCTTGGTCGAGCAGGGCCAGCCGCTGTACCAGCTCGACGACTCGACGTATCGCGCCGACTACGATCGGGCAAAGGCAACCGTCGCCCGCGCCCAGTCCGCCCTGGAGATTGCACGCCTGAAGGCGCAGCGAAACACCACGCTCGCGGAGGAGAACGCCGTCAGCCGCGAGGAGCACGAGAACGCGAACGCGGCTCTGGCGCAGGCCGAGGCCGATCTTCAGGTCGGCCAGGCCGCCCTTTCCAGCGCTGAAACCGTGCTCGGGTACACGACGATCCGCTCCCCGATCAAGGGCCGGATCGGACGCTCGTCCGTCACGCAGGGCGCGCTTGTCACCGCGAACCAGGCGGCGCCCCTCGCCACGGTTCAGCAGCTCGACCCGATCTACGTCGATGTCACGCAATCCAGCCGCGAGATGCTCGAATTGCGGAAGGATATGGCGGCGGGAACGGTGACGCAGCCGGATGCGGTGCCGGTGTCGATCATCCTCGAGGACGGTTCGCGCTATCCGCACGATGGAAAGCTTCAGTTCGCCGAGGCGACGGTCGATCCCTCGACCGGCAGCGTCGCCGTGCGCGTCGTCGTTCCGAATCCCGAGGACATGCTGCTGCCCGGGGTGTATGTCCGCGCGATCGTCACGACCGGTGTCCGGGAGAACGCGATCCTTGCGCCCCAGCAGGGCATCACCCGCGACCCCCGCGGCAACGCCACCGCGATGGTGGTCGGCGCCGACGGCAAGGCGGAGTCGCGTGTCGTGCGGGTTTCGCGCACGATCGGGGACAAGTGGCTCGTCGACTCGGGACTCGCCGCGGGCGACAAGCTCATCGTCGAGGGCCTGCAGAAGGTGAAACCCGGCGCGCCGGTGCGCATCACCGCGACCACGCTCGCCCCGCCCCCCAAGGCGCCCGCCTCGGCCACGGGGCCAGCCGCTCAGGCATCGGCCAGGTAGCGCACCCGCCATGGCACGCTTCTTCATCGACCGGCCCGTCTTCGCCTGGGTCATCGCGATCGTGATCATGATCGCCGGGTCGCTCTCGATCACACGGCTGCCGATCTCGCGTTACCCGACGATCGCTCCGCCGACGATCACCGTGAGCGCGAGTTACCCCGGCGCGTCGGCACAGGTGGTCCAGGACTCCGTCACGCAGATCATCGAGCAGAATATGAAGGCGCTCGACGGGCTGCTGTACATTTCCTCCACCAGCCAGTCCAACGGCGCCGCGGCGATCACGCTCACGTTTGCCAGCGGCACGAACGCCGACATCGCCCAGGTCCAGGTTCAGAACAAGCTCCAGCTTGCGACGGCGTTGCTGCCGCAGGTTGTCCAGCAGCAGGGCATCAGCGTGACGAAGACCGGGGAGGGCTTCCTGCTCGTCATCGGCTTCGTCTCGGAGGACGGGAGCATGTCGCGCGACGACATCTCCGATTTCATCACGACCAGCATCGTCGACCCGCTGTCGCGCGTGCCCGGCGTCGGAAGCACGCAGGTGTTCGGCTCGCGCTACGCGATGCGCATCTGGCTCGATCCCGACAGGCTCAACGCGTACCACCTCTCGACGGCGGAGGTCATCGCAGCGGTCCAGGCGCAGAACCAGCAGGTCGCGGTCGGCCAGCTCGGCGGCTCGCCCTCGGTCCCGGGGCAGATGCTCAATGCGACCATCAACGCCCGCGGGCGGCTGCAGACTGCGGAGCAGTTCCGGGCGATCGTGATCCGAAGCGGAGCCGACGGCGCCACCCTCACGTTGGGGGATATCGCCCGCGTGGAGCTCGGCGCGGAGTCCTACGGCCTGATCAGCCGGTTCAACGGCCAGCCGGCGAGCGGCGTCGCCGTGTCGCTTGCGACGGGTGCGAACGCACTGCAGACCGCGAATGCGGTTTCGAAGCTGAT
>JAJYAR010000479.1 GCA_021779435.1 bacterium | reverse complement strand
CCTGCGGCTCGGTCGGCAGGTCGAGGTATTCGAACACCCGCTCGAACAGCGCAAGCGCACCCTGGATCTCGACATGAGTGCCCAGCAGCTGCGTCACCGGGAAAAACAGCCGCGCCTGCAGCGCCACGAACGCGATCACCGTTCCGATCGTCAGCGGCGGCCCGAAAAACGCCCCTCCGCGGATCATCTGCCAGCCCGCCACCTCGTAGATCAGCGCCGGCGTGATCGACATGAACACGCCCACGAACATGAACAGCCAGCGCCCCACCATCTGCTGGCTGACCTCCAGCTCGGACAGCCGGTCGTTATCCACCGAGAACCGGTCCAGCGCCGCCGCCTCCCCGCCAAAGCCCTTCGTCAAAAGCACGCCGCTGATCGACAGCGACTCGTTCGTGATCGCGTTGAAGGTCGCAATGCTCTTCTGCCGCTCCCGCGTGATGCGCCGCCGGATCGCCCCGGCGCGCAGGGTCAGCCAGACGAAGAACGGGACGGTAACCAGCGAGATGAGCGTGAGCACCGGGCTGATCACCACCATCGCGATGATGGCTCCGACCGACAGGGCGAGGTTCGAGACGACGCCCGTGGCGGTGTTCGCGAGCATGCCCTGCACACCGCCCACGTCGTTGGCGATGCGCGACTGGATCTCGCCGGTGCGCGTCGACGTGAAAAAGCCCAGAGGCAGTCGCTGGAGGTGGGCAAACAGGCGCACACGCAGGTCGCGCACCACGTTCTGGCCGATCCGGTTGGTCCAGTAGGTCTGGAGGATTCCAATGCCGCCGGAAAGCACCGGCACCAGCATCATGATCACACCGTAGACGACCAGCAGGTGCAGGTTGCCCTTCGCGATTGCGTCGTCAAAGACGTGCTTGGTCAGGATCGGATTCACGAGTCCGAGTCCGGCTGTCACGAAGATCGCCACCAGGACCACGGCCACGCGCCAGCGATAGGGAGCGAAGGCGGATACGATGCGGCCCCAGGCCTTGGCCTTGTCCTTGGCGGGAGAGGTTTCCAGCGACAAAAAACCGCCCCCTCCCCTGGGAAAGCCCCGGCTCATGACGCCCCCCGATCCGCCGCGGCGTCGGTGTTGGCGTGGATACGCTCGAGGAGCCGGACCAGCTGCTCCTGTTCGTCGTCGCTCACACCCTTGAGCGCGCGCTCCCGCCAGCGTCCGAAGGAGCGCCTGACCGCCGGCACGAGGTCGTTCCCGGCCTTCGTGAGCACGAGTTGGGTCGCACGGCGGTCCTCGGCGCTGGCCTCGCGCGCGAGAAGACCCTTCGCCTCGAGGCGGTCCGCCAAGCGGGTGACGCCCGCACTGTCGGTACCCAATCCCTTCGCGAGGCCCTCGAATGTCAGTCCGCCCGCGCCCGACGCGCAACGCATCAGCAGGCCCGCCTGCTGGCCCGTGAGCTCCATCGGCTCGAACTCGCGATCCATCGACCGTTTCAACCCCTGCACCGCCCGGAACACCGCCATCAGCGTGCGCCGGCCCGGGGGCATTGCCGCTTCGTCTTTCATGATGCCTGGACATTTACTGTCGCGACATTATTTGTCAAGGCAGTGACCTGGGGTCGGGAACATTGCGGCGGTTCGCGTTTCGATGGGAGGCGTCCAACGTGGGAGAAGGCCCCGGCTTTGCCCGCGCGTGCATCAACCCAAACCACCGTGATGAAAACGATCGTCCTCCTCCTGCCCCTGCTCCTCGGTCTCGTCGCGATCCGCGCCGCCGCCGCCACGTCGCAGCCCTATGCGGTGGGCTCTCTCGAACAGACCTGGCACGATGCGAGCCGCGACCGGGACGTGCCGGTGAAGATCTATTATCCGACCAGGGACGGCGCGCCGGCGGCGGGGGAGTTTCCGGTGATCGTGTTTTCCCACGGCCTGGGCGGCACGCGGGAGGGCTACGCGTATCTCGGCGAGGCGTGGGCGGCGCACGGCTACGTGAGCGTGCACGTGCAGCACCTCGGCAGCGACGACAGCGCCTACAAGCACACGCTTCGCCCGCTTCGGAAACTGGCGCGCGCCTTTCTCAACCCGGAAAACCAGCGCAATCGGCCCCTCGACATCCGCTTCGCGATCGACCGACTCACGGCGCTCCAGACCGATCCCTCCTTTCCGCTGCACGGGCATCTTCAACTCTCGGAGATCGGCGTCGCCGGGCATTCATTTGGCGCCTACACGGCGATGGCCATCGCCGGCCAGGCCTACGAGCCGGGCTCAGGCGACGGGATTTCGATGTACGACCCGCGCGTGAAGGCGGTGATCGCGATGAGCACGCCGGTGCCGAAGGAGAAGCGCGCCCAGGAAACCTTCGCCGCGGTGAAGGTGCCGGTGTTCCACATGACCGGGACCGACGACGCGGTGACTGGACGCGAGGGCACGCCGGCCGTGGATCGGCGTATCCCCTACGACCGTACGACGCACGCGACCGCGTACCTGATCATCTTCAAGGGCGGCGATCACATGGTCTTCTCGGGACGAGGCCGGCGTCGCGCAAAGCCGACCGACGCGCGCTTCCACGCCATCATCATCAAAGCCTCCGACGCCTACTGGGACGCTTACCTCAAGCACGACCCGGTGCAGCTCGCGTGGCTCGAGTACGGCGGGTTGGAGTCGTACCTCGGCTCGAACGGCACGTTTGAGCAGAAACATCCGGAATGAGGGGCAGAAAAACGCTGAAACGCTGAAATTGGAATGTGGTCGCTGACTGCGGGCGACAGGCGGCCGCTTCCCAGCCCAAGCGGCGCGAGTCGAGACTCGCGTCCGAAAGCGGAGCCGAGGCTCCGCACTCCATATCAATCCGAAATCCATAGGGGCGTTGGGGAGGG
>JAJYAR010000478.1 GCA_021779435.1 bacterium | reverse complement strand
CGGATGCGGGCGCTGCGGGGGCTGGTCTCGGAGTTCAACGTGTACCGGTGGGCGGCGCGGATGCTGCGCGACAGCGCGCGGCTGCGCAACCGGGACCGGCTCTGGGGGCGGCTCATGACCTGGCCCAAGGCGCTCGCCGCGTCCGCGGCACGGGCGTCGGCGGGGGGCGGCAAGACCGGCTGAGCCAGGTCCGGGACTACGGCAGCGCCTTGGCGAGCGCCTCGAAGACCTGCTTGGCGACGGAGCGCTTGACGCGGCACACGTCGAGCTCCGGCTCTCCTTCCCGGATGCGGGTGAGGACCTGCTCCGGGGTGATGAGGCCGGCGACGGCCTTCTCCGCGAGCTCCTCCAGCGAGACGGCCTCGGGGTTCTTCGGCTTGGGCGGCTGGGCGCGCTTCGCCTTGGCCTCGCCGTCGCGCATCAGCCGGTAGGCGTCATCGACCTCGTTGACCGCCATGTCCGCGAAGGGCTTGGTCCCGCCGGCCTTCAGCGGCAGCTCCAGCCGCAGCGCCTCCTCGACGGTCTCCTCGACCGCGGTCAACTCGACGATCTGCGAGAGCAGGGACATCTTTTCCACGCCGTGCGCCAGCGAGAGCCTGCGGTCCCAGCGGGCGGCGCGCATCCACTTGTAGGCGGTGTTGACGGAGATGGAGAGGCCGTCGCGCAGGTAGCTCGACCAGTCGGGGTAGACCGGGTCGGTCACCTGGCGCCACTCCTCCTTCTCGTAGCTGCGCGCCAGCCGCGCGCCGGTCTCCCACGCCTGGCCCGAGGCGCTCTTGCGAAGGCGGAAGATGTTCTGATGCTCCAGGGCGGGCGTGGCGCCGATCTCGAAGTCGATGACGTACGGCATGGGCATGGGGTCCCCCTCTACTTCGTGCTGGCGGTGTGAGTACGGCGCACACATTGAAGCTCGGAGCCGGCGGCGAGGCAAGCCGCTTTCACGATCGTGAAAGCAGGGGTTCCGGACCGGCCCGGGACGCGGTTTCACGATCGTGAAAACGTGAAAGCGAACCCCGCTTGTGATCGATGCACACGAATTCACGATCGTGAAAGTCGCCAAAGGCCCGGCAACTCGGGGTTTTTCCGGCTGGGGCAACCAGAGGCGCTCCGGGCGCCCGATTTCAGGATCGTGAAACCAGGGGTTCTGCGCCGGCCTGGGACGCGTTTTCACGATCGTGAAAGCAGGGATTCCGGGCTGGCCTGATGCGGTTTCACGATCGTGAAGACGCCCACCGTGCGAACTTGCTGGCGTTTGTGGCCTGGGGAAACGCACTTCGGCTCCAGGCTGGGCAATGATGGGCTCCCCGTCCCGCCCCCGCCCGAGGCTGCCTGGCTATGCTTCGTCGCCTGCTTCGTACACTCGCCCACACAGCTCGCGCCTTGGCCCTCGCGCTCGTCTGCCCGCGCGAGCTCGCCTTCGAGAACGTCGCCCTGAGACAGCAGGTCGCCTCGCTCGCCGCCAAGCCTCACCCGCGGCCCGACCGCTTCGACCGAGCCTTCTGGGCCACCCTCGCGTCGCTGTGGCCTTCCTGGCGGCGCTCGCTCGCCTTCGTCAGTCCCGACCCCGTCGTCCGCTGGCATCGCGCCGGCTTCCGCCTCTTCTGGCGCTGGAAGTCTCGCAGGCCGGGCAGGCCGCCCATCGACGAGCAGCTGCGGAACCTCATCGTCACGATGGCCACCGAGAACCCGACCTGGGGCGCGCCGCGAATCCACGGCGAGCTGCTCAAGCTCGGCTACCGCGTCGCTCAGGCCACCGTCGCCAGCTACCTGCCGAAGCGTCCGCGCGGAAGCTCGCCCGACTCGCCCGACTGGAAGACCTTCCTGAACCTCCACCTTCACGGCTCGGTCGGCATCGACTTCTTCGACATCCCCACCGCCACCTTCGACGTCCTTCGCGGCTTCCTGGTCATCGACCACGAGCGCCGCAAGCTGCTTCACGTCGGCGTCACCCGCCACCCCACCGCCGAGTGGACCGCCAACCAATTCGTGGGCGCACTCCGGGACGACTCCAGTCCCGAGCGCCTCTTCCGCGACCGCGACTCCATCTTCGGCTCGGCGTTCACCTCGAGGGTCAAGGCGCTCGGCATCGAGCAGAAGGTCAGCGCTAGCCGCTCGCCTTGGCAGAACCCCTTCGCCGAGCGGATGGTCGGCAACATCCGCCGGGACCTGCTCGACCACGTCATCGTGCTCAACGAGCGGCACGCGACCAAGCTGCTCCGCGAGTACCAGGACGGCTACTACAACCCTTGGCGAACGCACCTCGGGCTCGGCAAGGACGCCCCGGAGGGCCGCCAGGCGCAATCGCTCGAGGATGGCGCGGAGATCGTCCTCGGCGGCCTGCACCATCGCTACGTGCGGCGCGCCGCGTAGCGCGGCCTCACCAGCCACACACATCGGCGCATCGCGTTTGTCGGGCGACAACGCCACCTGCACCACCACCACCCCAGCTCCCCAAATGACGCGCCGATCGAGTTTCTGGTAGGGACACGAGCGAAACCGTCGCGCGCACCTTCCGCCTGTCGCATCCGCGTGACGGGTGGGCCCCGCTCAACCCCGCGAAATTGCAGGACGTACCGGCTGGCGCGGTCGCTGCAACCACCGCTGGCATCTCTCGAATCCCACGGAGCACGCCATGACCGTCCACGCCGCCGTCCGCCGCCTCCAGAGCGACCTGAAGCACGTGAGGAACGCCAAGCTTGAGCTGCGCCACGACCAGAAGGACATCCGGGCTGACCGCAAGAAGCTCTCCAAGGACCAGGCCGAGCTCAAGCGCGACCTGAAGGCCGGCGACAAGCTGCACAAGTCGCTCGACACCAACCGCGCCGAGCTGCAGGCGGCGCAGGCCGGGCGCCAG
>JAJYAR010000477.1 GCA_021779435.1 bacterium | reverse complement strand
GCTTCCACCGGGCGGCTCTCGTCCACCGATCCCAACTTGCAGAACATCCCCGTCCGCACCGAGGAGGGCGGGCGCATCCGCCGCGCCTTCGTCGCCGCCCCGGGCCATCTGCTGGTCAGCGCCGATTACTCGCAGATCGAACTCCGCCTGCTGGCGCATGTCGCCGATATCCCGGCGCTGAAGGAGAGCTTCGCGCGCGGGGAGGACATCCATGCCCGCACCGCCGCCGAGGTCTTCGGCGTGCCGCTGGCGGGGATGGACCCGATGCTGCGGCGGCGGGCGAAGGCGATCAATTTCGGCATCATCTACGGCATCAGCGGCTTCGGCCTGGCGCGCCAGCTGGGGATCGAGCCGGGCGAGGCGCGGCGGCTGATCGAGGCGTATTTCGCCCGCTACCCGGAGATCCGCGCCTATATGGACCGGACCCGCGAGATCGCGCGCCGCCAGCGCTATGTGGAAAGCCCGTTCGGCCGGCGCTGCCATGTCCCGGGCATCGCCGACCCCAACCAGGCCCGCCGCGCCTATGCCGAGCGCCAGGCGATCAATGCCCCGCTGCAAGGGGGGGCGGCGGACATCATCAAGCGCGCGATGCTGCGCCTGCCCGGGGCGTTGGCCGAGGCGGGGCTCGCCGCGCGGATGCTCTTGCAGGTCCATGACGAGCTGCTGTTCGAGGCGGCCGAGGCCGAGGCGCCCCGTGTGGCGGAGGTCGCGCGGCGGGTGATGGAACAGGCCGCCAGCCTGTCGGTGGCGCTGGTGGTGGAGACCGGCACGGGCCAGGATTGGGCGACGGCGCACTGACGCGCGGCGCGCCGTCATGTTCGATTCCCCCTGATCTTCCGCAAGGGGTTGGCGAAGAATTGCGCCAGCTATGCCGGCGTGACGGCAAAGCCGGCGCGCGGAAAATGCACAATGACCTCGCCGACAGCGGGGTCGTTACGCTTGATGGTGATCTCATCGACGCCCGAGGCCACCAATTCGCCGACGACCGGATCGCGGCCGGTATCGTCCGGTGCGATGGCGACGCGCTGCCCCGGCTGGCGACCGATCGGGTCGTCGCGATCGGCGACTGTGCCGGTGGACGACGCGGCGGCGCTTGCGACCGCCAGCGCTTCCCGCGACGTCATGGGGCGCCGGTCGCCATGGCCAATGGCGGCAACGCGCTCAGCCCAGCGCAACAGCCTTGGAAATCCGCCGAGCGGTGCTGCCGCCGGTCCGAAATTCCGCTGCAAGAACCAGATGGGGTGGTAAGCCGCGAGGTCCACGAGGCCGGGCGCCGCGCCCTGCAGGAACGAACGGCCGTCCGCCATTGTCTGATCGAGCCAGTGGAAATGCGCGCGCAGCTGATCGAGCAGATAAGGCACCGCGGCCATCATTGCGGCCGGATCGATGTTGCGGCCGGAGAATCTGGCGCGATCTTCGAGGAAACCCTCGGGCAGCGCGTCCGGCTTCCTGGCGAAAAAGATACCGGCCACCGGGCTGAACATCGTCTTTTCCGCCCACCACGCAAGCGCATCCGCCGCGCCACGACCGGCCGGATAAAAACTGGGGGTCGGATGTCGGCGTTCCAGCTCGCGCAGGATCCGTTGACTGTCACAATAGATGTCCGCGCCGATTTGCAGCACGGGCGTCTTGCGATAGCCCCCGGTCAGCGCCGTCAGATCGGGTTTCGGCATGATGACGGGGATCTCGACCGATGCCCAGGCGAGGCCCTTGAGGCCAAGTCCGAGCCGGACTTTCTCCGAATAGGGAGAGATGTCGTAGTGGTGCAGGATGATGATGTCGGTCATAAGCCCTCCTGATCGTGCAGCATCCGAACGGGTTGGTCATCGATGTCGGGGAGCGCCTTCAGCGCCGCGACGATCGTCGCGCGAACGGCCGCCCGCCCGGTGCGGGGCGGCTCTCGGCCTCTCGTAATCTTCCAGGCGCGGTCGTCGATTCCTCTCTTTATTTTCGCGGGCAATCAGCGAGGACCTGCGTCAGCGCCGACAAACGCGGCAACGGCGCGGGCAACGGCTTCGGGCTGCTCCAATAGCAGAAAATGTCCCGCACGAGGTAGGTCGATCACCCGGACGCGCTCGCCGAATTGCTCGCGGAGCGCGTGACCATTGCCCGGCGGAGCCGCTTCGTCATCGAGCCCCTGGATCACGAGGAGCGGGGCTGTTCCGGCACCCCACCATGTCCCGAGCTCCATCCCCCGGCCGGCCGCGAGATGGGCGAGATGCACCGCCGGCCAGCATTCGACCCGCGCAAGTATCTTCGGATCGGACGCCGGCGACAGCCAGCGCGCTCCCAGCACGGTGACGCAATCGCTGCCGCTCATCTTGACGTCGGTGGCGTTGCGAAAGGCCGTGCCGAGCGGCGTCGCAGGTCCGATGAGGCCGCCCGCGGCAAGCAGGGTCACGTTGCGTACCAGCGCGGGCCGATCGACCGCCAGGCAACGAGCGACCCGATTGCCGAAGGCATGACCGACGAGATGCGCCGGACCGCAATCCAAAGCCTCGAGGACTCCAGCCACATCGGCGGCCAGGTCATGCACGGTTATGCCGTCGAGCGAGCCGCGGCTCTCTCCGGTGCCGCGCATGTTGACACACAAGGCTTGTCGCCCGCCGGCAGCCAGAACGCGCGCCAGATCGTCAAAATAACTCGTGCCGCAGCCGGCATTCGCGAGCAGCACGACCGGAGTGCCCGAACCGTAGAGGTTGCATTCGAGCGTTGCGCCGCTGACTTCGATATTTCGGTGCTGCCGCAATCCCACTCTCCCGCGATTCGGCCGACGTCAGGTGCCCGAGGCGTCTCGTGGCGGGCGGATCGCCGACCTGAGCGCTTGCGATCAGAGGTAGCGGAACCAAGCTGCGACT
>JAJYAR010000476.1 GCA_021779435.1 bacterium | reverse complement strand
TTGTTTCCGCTGGATCCCGTGGGTGTTGGTGCGTTGCTGGCACCAATGGGCCTGGCGGTCGGCCCGTCTGTGCCGCCGCGCGAATGGCGCGATCTGTATGGCGCGCTGGACTGTGCGGCCGCGGCGGCGGTGCATCCGTTCTACACCGCATCGATCCGCGAAATGCAGGCGGCGGGACGCCCGGTTGTCGGCTCCGGCCCGGTGGGCGAGGAAGGCACCGCGGACTGGCTGGACAGCATTGCCGCTGCCACCGGCATCAGCGCCGCCACGGCGAAGGCCAAGGCGCTGCCGGCAATCCGAGCGGCCATCGCCGAGAATCAGATCGAGGCGCGTATTACGGTTTCGGGATACGAGGGATCGGAGCTGCTGGTCGCGCGCCTGCTGATCGAGGCCGGCGCGGACGTTCCCTATGTCGGCACCGCCTGTCCGCAAACCGCATGGAGCGAGCCGGATCGGGCCTGGCTGACGGCGCAGGGCACCCATGTGCAGTTCCGGGCGTCGCTGGAGCAGGATATGGCGGCGATGCTGGAGGTGCGGCCCGATCTGGCGGTGGGCACCACGCCGCTGGTGCAGAAGGCCAAGGCGCTGGGCATTCCAGCGCTTTACTTCACCAACATGGTATCCGCGCGCCCGTTGTTCGGTTCGGCGGGGGCCGGGGCACTGGCGGCGATTGTCGCGGCGCAAACCAAGGGCCGCGATCGTTTCTCTCGCATGGTGAGTTTTTTCGACAAGGTCGGGTCGGGCGAGACCGCCGGCTATGGCTGGACCGATGTGCCGAAGGATCCGCCGGGAGCGAAAGACCGTTTGCGCAAGGCGCGCGAGGCGAAAGCCAAGGCCGCCATGGCCGTGGGGACCTGACGCCATGCTGGTGCTGGATCATGACCGGGCGGGCGGCTACTGGGGGGCGGTGTACGCCTTTACCGCGATCCGCGGATTGCGTGTGGTGATCGACGGGCCGGTGGGCTGCGAGAACCTGCCGGTCACCGCGGTACTACATTACACCGACGCGCTGCCGCCGCACGAATTGCCTGTCGTGGTCACGGGTTTATCCGAAGAAGAATTGTCCCGGAACGGCACCGAAGATGCGATGCGCAGGGCCGCGGGGACGCAGGATCAGGATGTGCCGGCGGTGGTGGTGACGGGAAGTATCGCCGAAATGATCGGCGGCGGCGTGACACCCGAAGGCTCCAACCTGCGCCGTTTCGTCCCAAGGACAATCGACGAGGACCAGTGGCAGGCGGCGGATCGCGCGATTTACTGGCTGTGGACCGAATTCGGGCCGAAGCGGCCGAAGCCGTATCAGCGCGCGGCCGGTGCAAAGCCGCGTGTCAATATTATCGGCCCGATCTACGGGACTTTCAACATGCCATCCGACCTGGCGGAAATTCGCCGCCTTGTCGAGGGTATCGGCTGCGAGATCAACCTTACCTTCCCGATCGGCGCTCACATCGACGACATTGCGCGCCTTCCCCAAGCCGACGTGAACGTCTGCATGTATCGTGAATTCGGCCGCAAGCTTTGCGAGGAGCTTGACCGTCCGTATTTACAAGCGCCGATCGGGCTTTTTACCACCACCAGTTTCCTGCGGAGACTGGGAGAACTGACCGGGCTGGATCCGGAACCGTTCATCGAGCGTGAGAAGCACACCACGATCAAGCCGATCTGGGATTTGTGGCGCAGCGTGACGCAGGATTTCTTTGCCACGGCGACGTTCGGTGTGGTGGCGACGGACACCTATGCCAGGGGTTTGCAACGGTTTCTGGGTGAGGAGATGGGTATCCCCTGCACGCTGGCGGTATCGCGCGGCGCGGGGATCAAGCCCGATAATGCCTCTGTGCGGGCGGCGTTGCGCGCCAGGCCGCCGCTGGTTCTGTTCGGGTCTTACAACGAACGGATGTATGCCGCCGAGGCGGGCAACCGGTCGATGTACATACCGGCCTCGTTTCCCGGGGCGATCGTCCGGCGGGCGACCGGGACGCCGTTCATGGGGTATGCCGGGGCGACGTATATCGTGCAGGAGTTTTGCAACGCCCTGTTCGATGCGTTGTTCCACATCCTTCCGCTGGGCACCGATCTGGACAAAGTCGAAGCGACGCCATCCAGGCTGGATGCGGCGTGTCCGTGGGACGACGACGCCCGCGGCATCTTCGACGACTATCTGGAAACAGAACCGTTTCTGGTCCGCATCTCCGCTGCCAAGCGGCTGCGCGACCGGGTCGAACTGAACGTCCGCAATGCCGGGGAGGATCGTGTCACCGCGATCCGCGTCGCGCAGGCGCTGGCCGAAAGGCAGCCGGCATGAGGACAGGAATTCCACCGGTTCGCCGGCGGAATGGGCGCCGTGGCCCGCTGCTCACGGCTCTCCCAGTCGCGCGGGATGGGCGCGACGGCGGCCGCAAGGCCGGTACTGGAGTGTAACAGAATGGCTCTAACCCCAACAGGAACCTCGGTATCGGGGTTGACGGAGGCGGAGGCGAAAGAGTTCCACGGTATCTTTATCACGAGCTTTATCGTCTTCACCGTAATTGCCATCGTCGCGCATTTCCTTGCGTGGCAATGGCGTCCTTGGCTGCCGGGACCGCACGGCTATGCCACGTCGTGGCTATACGACGCGGGCGGAACGGTCGCCCACACGATCTCGCAACTCGTTTAGGAGGGCCTGAACATGTGGAGACTATGGCTGCTTTTCGATCCCAGGCGGGTGCTTGTCGCATTGAGCGTCTTCTTGTTCGTGCTGGCGCTGCTGATTCACTTCATCCTGCTCAGCACCGACCGGTTCAACTGGTTGGAAGGCCCGCACCACGGTGCAACCGCGGCGCAAATGGCACCGCTGCCGCCGACGGCGAAGTAAACGTGTCC
>JAJYAR010000475.1 GCA_021779435.1 bacterium | reverse complement strand
GCGGCTGCCCCGCGCCCCGGGCTGGCTGCACCGTCTGGTCCCTCCCATGGTCTATCCGGCCGCCAGCCAGCTCCGCCACCTCCTCGCCGATCCCGAAATGGCCGCGCTGCTGGCCGCCTCCCCCGGCCTGCGCCGCGCGCTGGCGCCGCTCTGGCACATGCTCGCCATCCCCGCCCCAACCCCTCCCGAGCCGCTCCCACAGCCGGTCCCACAGCCGGTCCCAGAAGCGCTTCCCGAAGCGCCTGCCGAATCCCGTCCCGAGCCGCTCCCCATCGCACCCTCCGCCCGCACCCGCCGGCCGGGCGCGCCCACCCGTCGCCCGCGGCCGCGCCCGGCGGCCTTCCCCATCCCGCCGCCACTGCCGGGGTGAAGCCATCACCCGGCGCGCGGGGTTTTCGTTACGATGTCAAAACGTTCCCGCCGGGCCCTGCCGCCCCAGCCACTCCATCGCCGCCGCCACCCCGCCCGGGGCGTGCGGCACGCCGGCCAGCCCCAGCGCCATCTCCACCGCGGCCAGCGCCCCCAGCACCATCGGCTCGTTGAGATCGCCGAGATGGCCGATCCGGAACACCCGTCCGTTGAGCCGGCCCAGCCCGCTGCCCAGGCCGACGTTGAAGCGCTCCAGCGCCACCGTCCGCACCGCTTCGGCGTCCACCCCCTCCGCCAGCAGCACGGTGGTCACCGAGTCGGAGCGCCGCGCCGCGTCGGTGCAGAAGATCTCGGGTCCCGCGTTGCCCGCCCAGGCCGCCACCGCCCGCCGCACCGCCTCGGCCAGCCGGTGGTGGCGCGCCAGCACCGCCGCGAGCCCCTCCTCCTCGATCCGCCGCACCGCCTCGTCGAGCCCCCAGAAGAACGCCACCGGCACGGTGCCGACGAAGCCGCCGTGCCGCCGCTCGATCATCATCCGCCAGTCGAAATAATGCCGCGGCAGCCCGGCTTTCGCGCTCGCCGCCAGCGCCCTGGCGGAAACCGCGGTGAAGCTCATCCCCGCCGGCAGCATCAGCCCCTTCTGGCTGCCCCCCACCACGGCGTCGATCCCGCCTTCGTCCATCGCGAATTCCATCGAGCCGAGCGAGGAGATGGTATCGGCGAGCAGGAGCGCGGGGTGGCCGGCCGCGTCCAGGGCGGCGCGGATCTCGCCCAGCGGCAGCGTCACCCCGGTCAGGGTCTCGTTGTGGACGACGCAGAGGGCGCGGATCTGGTGGCCGCGGTCGGCGGCGAGCCGCTCGGCGATGGCGCCGAGGTCGACCCCGCGCCGCCAGTCCGCCGCCACCGTCTCGACGAGGATGCCGTGCTTGGCCGAAAGCAGCCCCCACGCCTCGGAGAAATACCCCGATTCCACCATCAGCACCCGGTCGCCGGGGGAGAACAGGTTGAGCATCGTCCCCTCCCACGCGCCGTGGCCGGAGGCGGCATAGAGGAACACATGCCCGGTGGTGCCCAGGATGCGCTTGAGCCCGGCCACCGCCCGGTCGAACACCGCGAGGAACTCGGGGTCGTTGAAATCGACCGTCGGGCGATCCATCGCCCGCAGCACCGGGTCGGGAATATTGGTCGGCCCCGGGGCCGCGAAGAAATGCCGACCCCGCCGCAACTTCACCACCTGCACCCTCCCCTGCGATCGTCCGCCTCGCTACCAGCAACCCGCCCGCCGATGAAGAGCCTCCTCCGCGACCCTCCCGCGCGGGCGGGGCATGATTGCCACCGTCCGCCGCCGTCGCTATCGTCGCCGTAATCGTTCCGGCAACGCCGCGCGCCGGAGCCTCGCCCACCAGGCGGCAGACAGGGAGCAAACCATCCATGGGAGCAAACCATCCATGACCGGGATTTCCCGCCGCGGCTTCGTGCAATTGTCGGCCGCCGCCTCGCTCGCCGCCAGCGGCCCCGCGCTCGCCGCCCCCTACCAGCCGCTCAACCCGATCGAGAAGGGCGCGAAGCTCCAGCTCCTGCGCTGGACCGGGTTCATCAACACCGATGACGCGGTATGGAAGAAGAACACCGAAGCCTTCACCCGCGCCACCGGCGTCCCCGTCCAGATCCAGGAACTCACCTGGACCGACGTGCAGCCCAAGTCCGCGCTCGCCGCCCAGATCGGCTCCGGGCCGGACATCATCATGGGCTGGTACGACGATCCCTTCATCTACCCCGAGAAGCTGGTGGACGTGTCCGACGTCTGCGAGCATCTGGGCAAGACCCAGGGCGGCTGGTACCCGGTCGCCCAGACCTACGGCTACGACCAGAACCTCAAGCGCTGGATCGCGGTCCCCATCGGCGCGCCCGGCGCCGCCGTGGTCTATCGCGAAAGCTGGATCAAGCAAGCCGGCTTCGACGCGATCCCCAAGGACTATGACAATTTCCTGAAACTCTGCCGTGCCCTCAAGAAAACCGGCCACCCGATCGGCCTCGCCCTCGGCCACGCGGTGGGGGACGCCAACACCTGGTGCTATTCCCTGCTCTGGGGGTTCGGCGGCCAGCCGGTCGACGCCGAAAACAAGGTCGCCATCAACTCGAAAGCGACCCACGCGGCGCTGGCCTACGCCAAGGCGCTCTACGAGACCATGATCCCGGGCACCTCCTCCTGGCTCGACCCTTCCAACAACCAGTCCTTCCTCGCCGGCAAGATCTCGCTCACCATCAACGGCATCAGCATCTGGTTCGTCGCCAAGCAGCAGTTCCCCAAAATCTTCCCCGACACCCACAACGCCGACCTGCCGATCGGCCCCGTCGGCACCCCCACCGTCTACAATCTCTTCTCCCAGGCCTTCATCTTCCGCTACTGCCGCTACCCCAACGCGGCCAAGGAATATCTCCGCTTCATGAACGAGGCGGCCCAGGTCGGGCCGTGGGTCACCGCGATGACC
>JAJYAR010000474.1 GCA_021779435.1 bacterium | reverse complement strand
TCACCCGAGGCCAAGAAAGCCGATCAAGGGGTCCAGGACGGGATGAAGGAACTCATGCAGGGCAAGACCGGGTCCAAGGCCAAGGCCAAGTAAGCACAAGGCAGTTGGTGTCGGGGGCGAGAGCGGGGGCGGCTTTCAGAACGCCTTGTCCGGTTCGCGCGATTTTCAGAGGTCCTTCCATCGGCTTCGTTCCGACACGTCGCGCGGTTTTGATCTCTTTCAGGGAAGCAAGGAAATTCGGTCGCAATCACCTGGATCGATGAGGCACGCGGGCCTCTCTCTTACGTCGTTACTCCGGTCCTCGCGTGTTGTCGGGGTCATTTGATCGCGGTCCATGGGCGTGGATCTGTTCGCGGACTTGACGGATCTTTCAGGCCGCAAGCAAGCCATCGCCGGTTCGGAATCTCTCCTCGGGGTGTTGGTTTGTCCTCGGATCGGTCTGTCTTTATTTTCCGGAGTGTGATTATGACTCGGTTTCGTCGTTCCGGCTTCACGCTGATCGAGCTGCTGGTGGTGATCGCCATCATCGCGGTCTTGATCGCGCTCTTGCTTCCCGCGGTCCAATCCGCCCGCGAGGCGGCTCGCCGCGCCCAGTGCGTCAACAATTCCAAGCAAATTGGTCTCGCGATGCACAATTACCACCAGGCGGTCGGCACGTTCCCGATGGGGAACACGATCGGTTATTCCTATGTCGGGACGCAAACCTCGTGGGGGACGTTCAGCGCGCACGCGCTCATGCTCCCTTATCTGGAGCAGCTCCCGGTGTACAACGCCTGCAACTTTAACTGGGACATCTGGTACGGGCAGGGCGCGAGCGTGAACGCGACGGTCTGGAATATGAAGGTCGCGAGGTTCCTGTGCCCCTCGGACGCGAAGTCCGGAGTCGACCACATCAACAATTACTACGGCTCGTTTGGTACCGGCACCAATCCCTGGGCCAACCAGACCAACGGCGTGTTCGCTCCGGAAAACACGTCGTATGGGATCCGGGACATCACCGACGGCACCTCGAATACGATCTGCTTTGTCGAGGGGTTGGTCGGCTGCTATAACAACCGCACGCTCCCGTGGCGGCAGTACATCTCCGGGGTGCTGGGAAGCGTTCCCGGCTCGCTACTCTTGTACGACGCCCGCAGCAACCTGCCGGCCGTCATGACGGTCGCCCAGCAGTGCATGACGATGATCCAGTCGGGCCAGGCCGGCTCGAATAACGACCGCGGCATGCGCTGGCAGACCGGTTCGCCGGGGCTCAGCCTCACCAACATCATCCTCACACCCAACTCGACTCAGTACCAGTTTTCTGGCTGCCGCTGGGATTGCTCGGCCGGCTGTGGCGTGGACTTTGGTCATCTTCACGTTCCCAGCAGCCTCCACCCGGGCGGCGTGAACGTCCTGTTTTCGGACGGCTCGGTCCGGTTCGTCAAGAGCTCGGTCCAGCAGATGGTCTGGATGTCGATCGGCTCAACCAATGGCGGCGAGGTCGTCGGCTCCGACCAGTACTGAGGTCGGATTCGCCTCGAGACGATATGGCCACCCCTCACGGCCGCCCAGGCCATCGCCTGGGCGGCCTCGTTCGTTTTCATGGGGGTCTCGTGAACCCAGGGAGTGGCCCCATGGTCCAGGCTTGACTAGGATAAGGCTTTGGACCCAAGCCAGCCACCAGGACCCGTGCCGTGTCGCGTGCCTTTCATTATAAGAATCCTGGGGATCTCACGGCCCACGCGGCCGCGATGGGGATCGAGCTCACCCTGGAACCGGACCCGGGAGCGCTCTTGAGGCCGATCCAGATCGCCGGCCGCCAGATCGGGAATCGTCTGGCGATTCTGCCCATGGAGGGCTGCGACGCCCGCGCTGACGGAGCACCTGGCGAGCTGACATTCCGGCGTTTTGAGCGATTCGGCGACGGAGGGGCGAAGCTCATCTGGGGTGAGGCCTGCGCGGTCGTCCCCGAGGGTCGGGCGAACCCTCGCCAGCTCTGGGCCAACCCTGCCCGAGCCGACGAATTCGCCCGGCTCGTCGCCAGCACTCGAAGCGCCCACCGCTCGGCCAACGGCGACGACGGGGATCTCTTGATCGGGCTTCAGCTCACGCATTCCGGGCGTTATTCGTTCGAGCGTCCGATCCTGGCGACCCACGACCCGTTTCTCGATCCTCGAACCGCGATTGACAAGAAAACCGGTCGGTACGCGGGCCCCGATACCCCCTTGATCACCGACGACGAGCTCGATCGACTCCAGGACCATTACATCGCCGCCGCCCGGCTGGCTCAGGCGGCTGGGTTTGACTTTGTCGATCTCAAACAATGCCATCGCTACCTGCTCAATGAGCTCTTGGGGGCGACCAACCGGCCCGGGAAATACGGTGGGCCATTTTCTCACCGGGCCCGGTTCATTCGCGAGCTCACCGAGCGCCTGCGCGGGGAATGCCCAGGCCTCATGCTCGCCACGCGGCTCAATGTTTTTGATGGCCCCCCATTTGAAAAAGGTGCGGGAGGCCTGGGCGTCGCAAGCGCGATCCAGACCCCGACCCACGCGGTCTGGGGCGGGCGCTGGCAAGATCCCCAGGCCGAGGACCTGGGCGATCCCTTGGCCCTGATCGAGATGCTGAGGGAGGAAGGCGTTTCGCTGGTCTGCGTCACGGTGGGCAACCCCTACGCGAGCCCCCATTTGCTCCGCCCGTTCGAGTACGCCCCTCCGGATGCCTATGAGCCCCCGGAGCATCCGCTGATCGGTGTCGACCGTCATTTTCGCTTGACGGCGGTTGTTCAGCGCGCGGTTCCCGACCTGGTGGTCGTGGGATCGGGCTATAGCTGGCTGCAAGCCTATGCGTTTCAAGCCGGGGCGGCCAACGTCGCGGCGGGGC
>JAJYAR010000035.1 GCA_021779435.1 bacterium | reverse complement strand
CCGAACTCACGGCGGTTCAGAGTTCGCTCACCGCATCCCAGGCAAAGGTTGCAGGGGCCGAAGCCGCGGCGAGGTCAGCACAGGAAAAGCTCACGACGGCCGAAGCCGCCCGGGCGTCCGCCGAGGAAAACGCCACTGCCGCCCTCCGAAAGATCGAGGGACTCGAACAGGAGCGAATGGCGCTTCGGCAAAGGCTCGACGCCGCCAGCGCCGCCGCCGCGCGCGCAGCCGAATTGGATTCGCAGCTCGCCGAGGCGCGCCAGAACCAGGAGCGGCTCGCCGCCGATCGTCGCGCGCTCGAGACGAAATTCGCCGAGGTGCAGCGCAGCGAATCTTCCGACCGTGAACGAGTCGCTCGCGAGCTTGCCGATGCCTGGCGTGCGCTCGAAACCGCGAACAAACAGCTCGCCGAGGCGAAACAAGCCGCCGACTCGGCCACCACTGCGGCCGCGGCGGCAACGGCGTCCCGCGATCAGCTGGCTCGTGAGCTCGAGAGCTCCAAGCGCCAGCTCGCCGCCTCCGAACAGGCGGTTCGAACTGCCCGCGACGCCACCCAAGCGGCGACCTCTTCATCTTCCGAACTGGCCGCACTGCAGCAGTCGGTCGCCGCCCTGCGCAACCAGGTCGCCGAGTCCCAGGCGGCTGCAAAGGAGGCTGCCGGCAACGCAGCCGCAGCAGACACCGCCCGCACGGAGGCGCAGGAAAAGAGCGGGGAAATGGCGCGCCGCCTGGCGACGCTCGAACAGGATCGGGCATCGCTGCAGGCAAGACTCGAAGCCGCGAACACCGCCGGGGCCAACTCTTCGGAGCTCGAGAGGCAGCTCGTTGACGCACGGCAGGCTGCAGTTCGCCTCACAGCCGATCGGCGCGAGCTGGAGCAGCGACTCAGCGACGCGCAGCGGGCCGAAGCGGCGGACCGCGAGAGCGTCACTCGCGAGCTCGCCCGTGTCCGAAGCGAACTGGACACGGCGAACATGCAGCTGACCGACGCGAAGGCGACAGCGTCCCGCGCGATCGGCGAACGTTCCGTTCTGGAGCAGAAGCTCGCCGTCGCCGAAGCCGCAGCGTCCGAGACCCGAAAGGCGGCCGAGGCTGCGGCCGCCGCATCGGCCGACCGAAACGCCACGCAGGAGACGCTCGCTGCGCTTCGCCAGCAGGTCGAGGCGCTGGGCAATCAGCTTATCGCGGCGAAACGCGACCTGGCCGAAGTCACCGGCAGCCGCGAGGCGGCGCGCGAGCAGCTCGCCGCCTCGGAAGCGGCGGCGAAGGGCGTCACTGCGAAATGGACCGGTCAGCAGGAGCGAACCCGCGCCGACGTCGCGGCCCTCACCGCCGAGCTGTCGGGAAGCAGACAGGCCGTGGCGTCGCTTGCGGCGGAACGAGAGGATTTGCAGAAACAGCTATCCGCACTGCAAACGTCGGCCCGTGCGAGCGCGGAGTCGGCGGCCAAGGTCGAAAGTGCGACTGGCGAACTCGAGTCGGCCAAGCGTGAGCTGGCCGCCGCAAACGCGACGATCGACTCCCAGAAACGGGCACTCGAACTGACCCAAAAGTCATCCGCGCCCCGCGAAACTGTCTCCGTGGCGGCAACGAGCCGCGCTCAGGAAGCGACTCCGGTCGTCGCCGGCCCGGCATCGGCCGCCGCAATGCCTGCCGTGGCGAGCCCGGTCGCGGCGGCAAACGCCGTCCCTGCGCCGCGTCCGCAGCCGGCGCCCCCGGCAGCAGTCCCGTCCTCCCCCGTCGCCGGTGTTCGTCCGGCACCGACGCGGCCATCGGCTGCCGTTGCGAAGCCGGTTGCGGAGGCCAGGCCGGCGGCCGCGCCCCAGCGTCAACACGTGATCCTCCCCGGCGAGACGTTGTCCAAGATCTCACTGCAATACTACGGCACCGCGAACCGCTGGCGCGAAATCTTCGAGGCGAACCGCGACGTGCTGAAGGACGAGCGGCGGCTCGCGGTCGGCAGCGTACTTCGAATCCCGTGACGACGGGGAAGGCAACCGGGGGCAGCGGGTGCCTTCGGTACGCCCACCGACCGTAAAGGACGCTGAGCGAAGCGGTCGCATCACGGCGATCCCGCCTGTCCAGGCCTAGTCGGCCGTGGACAGCGCGTTTCGCCGGGCAGCCGCTTGCGAACACCCGATCCGATGCAAGGTTTCCAACATGCGACCGCGCATAGCCTCCCGACCACGCGTGAAATGGGTGCGCCTGGTTCGTCGAGTATCCCGGCGCAACACAACCCAAGGGTGATCCATGAGCACGACCCACACCGATGCCCTCTTCGCCGGCTCCATCCCCAAGCTCTACGAAACCTACCTGGTCCCTCTGATCTTTGAGCCATACGCCGCGGATCTGGTGAATCGGCTGCTATCGAGGCGCCCTTCCCGCGTGCTGGAGATTGCTGCCGGTACCGGCGTCGTGACGCGCGCCCTGGCATCAGCATTGCCCGAGTCCACGGCCATCGTCGCGACGGATTTGAATCAGGGGATGCTCGACCAGGCCTCGCTCGTGGGGACCAGTCGGGCGGTCGAGTGGCGCCAGGCGGACGCCATGGAGTTGCCGTTCCAGGACGGAACTTTCGATGCCGTCGTGTGCCAGTTCGGGGCCATGTTCTTTCCGGACAAGGCACGCGCATATTCCGAGGTGCGTCGTGTGCTGGAGCCGGGCGGTGTCTTCATTTTCAGCGTGTGGGATCGGATCGAGGAGAACGACTTTGCGGATACGATCATGGCCGCGCTCGCGTCGCTGTTTCCCGACGATCCGCCGCGGTTCATGGCTCGGACACCGCATGGTTACCATGATGTGGAGCAGATCACGAGCGATCTGGCCGGCGGTGGATTCACCCGCTCGCCTGCCATCGAAACGGTCGCCGCGCGCAGCCGGGCCCGTTCCTCGCTGGAGCCCGCGATCGCGTACTGCCAGGGAACGGTGTGGCGAAACGAGATCGAAGCGCGCGATGCCTCGCGACTGGCCGAGGCAACCGACGCCGCGGCGGCAGCCATCGCCCGGCGCTTCGGTCCCGGCCCCCTTGACGGCAAGATACAGGCGCTGGTCGCAACCGTCGAAGCCTGACGGTGGCTTGCGGACCGTGGCAATGGGTTGCGAGTCCGCCCGCAACCTCCACGCTCGCAAACCGCTGAACGCGCGCTTCATTTGCGCCAACCCCCACCGCGCCCATGCCCAAGCTCCTCAACGTGATCGTCGCCTGTGCCGAGAATCGCGTCATTGGCCGCGACGGAAAGCTTCCGTGGCGGATTCCCGAGGACGCAGCGCACTTCGACACGATCACCCGGGGAAAGGTCTGCATCCTTGGCCGGGTGTGTTTCGACACCTGGCCGGAAGCGACCGCCGAACAGCGCCAGCCGGTGGTGATCACGAGTCATCCACTTCCCCACCCCAACAGTCCCGAGAGCCCGCGAGCCAGCGCCCGCTCGAAAGGCCGCAGCGTGCCGATCGCGACACGCTCGCTTCCCGAGGCACTCGCCGTTGCAGAGACAATTCCAGGAGACCTTTTCATCTGCGGCGGCCAGCGCATTTTCGAGGAGGCACTCGAACTCAAACGTCCCCTGCGACTCCACCTCACCCTTGTTCACGCGGAGGTCCCCGGCGACCGTTTCTTCCCCGAGTGGCGCGGGCTCAGCTGGCGCGAGGTCAGCCGCCGAGACAGTCGCGACGAGCACTTCTTCTACACGTTCTTCACGCTCGAACGGGTGTTGAGGCCGACCTGACTCCGGAGTTCGCGGCGGGTGATGCAGGCGGCCCCGCCCGTGTCCTCAGCCCACAAACGGCGGGGGCGGGAGACCCCGCCCTACATCAAGGCAGATGCCTCGGTAGCGGGGTGAGCGGCATCCGCCCGCATCAATCCCGAACCCCGGCCTCAGCGAGGCCGGCTACATCAAACCGCGCATTCGGCTCCCTACACGCTGATCTTGATGCCGCGCCGTAGATACGTCGGCACATCGAGGTCCTGGCCGTCGAAGAGGTTTCGTTCGGTCTTCTCGAAATAGCCGCGGCTCTCTACTTCACCGAAGCCGAATTCGTCCTGCGCGGCCTTTGCCGCCGCTGCGGTCTCCTCCGGCGTCATCTCCTGCTGCTTCGGTGCCCCGTCCGTGGTCACCGCTGCTTCCGGATGCTGTGTGGTGGCGGAGCCCGGCGTCTTCGAACGCCCCCCGGCGGCCGGCCGGCGGGGCGGAATCGAACGGCCGCCCATGTCGCTCGTCCCAATGACGCAGATCTCCACACGTCCGGCCATGTCCTCGTCGATCACGGCACCCATGATGATGTGCGAATCGCGTCCGAACTGGTCGGTGATGGCCGTCATCAGCTCGTTCACGCGGGGGAGCGTGAGATCGGCGCCTCCGATGATGTTCACCAGCAGACGATCGGCCTTTCTCGAGAACTCCGGCGTATGAAGGAGTGGGCAGAGCTTCAGGCTGGAAATCGTCTCCGGGATCGCCTTCTCGCCCTTTCCCTCGCCGAGTCCAAACAGCGTCTTCCCTCCACGGTGCTGGAACGCCTGGCGGAGCGTCGCGAAATCCAGGTTGATCAGCCCTGTCTTGAAGAGCATCGACCAGATCGACTTCACGCCGCGGCCAATCCACTCGTCGGCGCGTGCGAACGAATCGAGCACGGTCTCGTTCTCGACCGCCTCCTGCAGAAGGATGTCGTTCGGCAACGGGATCACCGCGTCACAGACCTGCCGCAACGCGCGCAGCCCTTCCTCGGCCTGCTTCAGCCGGCGGCCACCTTCGAAGCTGAAGGGCATCGTCACGAACGCGATCACCAGCGCGCCCGCTTCCGCGGCGATCTCCGCCACGATCGGTGACGCTCCGCTGCCGGTGCCGCCGCCCATTCCGGTCACGAGGAACACGAGATCGCAGTCCTTCACCACGGCCGCGATCTTCTCGCGATCGGCCTCGGCCGCCTCGCGTCCGAGATCCGGGTCACCGCCAGCTCCAAGCCCGCGTGTGACACTCATGCCGATCAGGACCTTGTCCTGCACCGGCGAACTCGCGAGGGCCTGGTGGTCGGTGTTGACGACGGCCAGCTGGAGACGGTCAAGGTTCTCCATCTTCAGCCGGTCGACGGCGTTTGACCCCGCTCCGCCGATACCCACCAGCTTGATGGCGATGTTCTTATCGGTCAGGAGCGACTGTTCGAGGGGAAGTTCGTTGAGATTCATTCCGCTATGTGTGGTTGCCGGACCGTCGCTCACGCGTTCGTGAACAGCCGCTTCACGTTCGTCAGGAAACCACCGCTCCGGCGCGAGGACGCCGATTTTTCGGCGCTTGCGCTGACACCGTAGTAGAGCAGTCCGAGCGCGGTATGGTAGCCGGGATCCCGAAGGTTCTCGCTGACCCAGATCGGTGTTTCGCCGAGGTGCGCGGGGACGCCGAAGACGCGCGCGGCGGAATCGGCCATCCCGGCCAGCTTCGCGGTTCCACCGGTGAGAACAACGCCCGCGCTGCACGTTTCCGGCGAGAACGCGGCTCCGAGCTTCTTCTTCACCACCTCGAGCAGCTCCCACGTCCGCGCGGACGTGATCTGCTCGATCGCCTGCTGTGAAAACTGCCGGTCGCCGATGGCAAAGTTGCCATCGAGCCAGACCTTCTGCGCCTTGTCGCGCGTGACGACGTTCGCCCTGCCGAAACGCAGCTTCAGCTTTTCCGCCTGCCCCTCCGTGAGACGCAGCGCGATGCTGATGTCGTTGGTCAGGTGGGCACCGCCCACGGGAAGCACCCCCGTCATGTGCGGCGCACCATCACGATAGAGCACGAAATCGGTCGTTCCCGCGCCGATATCCAGGGCGAGCACGCCGTGCTGCCGCTCCTCCGCCGTCGTGACCATGTGCCCGGAAGCGAGGCTGGAAAGGACAAGTTCGCGGACATCGAGGTTGAAGCCGCGGATCACATGGATGTTGTCCGCGAGACGCTGCTCCTGACCGTGCACCGTCCAATAGCCGACCTCGAGCCGCTGGCCGACGAGGTTCTCCGGGCTTCCGGGAATGAGCCGGCCGTCGACCCGGAAGGGACGACGGATATTGTGCACGACGAGCCTTCCCTCGGGCAGATCCTTGGACTTGGCGAGATCGCACACGGTCCGGATATCCGTCGAGTCGATCATGTTGTCCGACGCCTTCACATTCACGGAGGCCTCGTTGTAGAAGCCCTCGAGGTGCGCTCCTGTCTGTGCGAGGAACACGGTGTCGATCTTCTCGCCGGCCTCCCGTTCGGCCTGCTCGAGCGCGCTGTGCGTCGACTCGCTCGCGGCCTTGTAATCGACGACGGTGCCCTTGATCACGCCGCGCGACGAACATTCGCCACGGCCGATGATGGCCAGCTCGCGCCCGGTGTACTCGCCGACGAGCGCTGTGATCTTGGAGGTGCCGATCTCCACGGCACCGATGAAGACGGTTCTAGAACTCACGTTGAGATTTTCTGGAAGGGGCCGGCGGCACCTTGTACACGGCCGTCTGCGACTTCGGTGCCTTCGAACCGAGCGCCCGCTCCTGCCCTCCCTGCCCACGGGCCGGAGCAGCGGGGTGTTTCTGGGCACTCTGGTTCCCATTCTGCGTGCCGGCGAGCGCGGCGGCTTCCGTTCCGGGAAGCGGTGCAAAGGAAACAGGGACGTCGTTCTCCAACCCTCCGGGACTGTGCCCGAGCGTCAGGTCAATGGTCGCCACCAGCCCGGTGTCCTTCGGCAGCTTGTCCACGATGTAATCCAGTTTTCCAAGCTGCCGGAAGTAGTCGTCCAGGGTGCTGAAATACGCGATGTACGAGCCGTCCTTCGTCCTGACCTCGAGCTTGTGATCAGGGGCGAGCCGCGCCAGCGAGACGACCTGCCATTGCAGGTACAAGTGCTCCGCCTCGAGCCGCGCCTTCGCCAGGAGTTCCGCAACCTCGACCATGCCGGCGATCGGCCTCAGCTTCGCGCCTTCGGGCGCGATGCTCACGCCGTCGAGCCAGGGAAGCGTGTTCAACACGTCGGGGTGATAGTTGCTCCCAAAATAGAGAACGCCGTCGCGTGCGACGAGCAGCTGCTGGAACTGGCCCTGCCATTGCGTCATCACTCGCGCGACAGGACTCCGCTCCGAGATCTTCACGATCAGCCGGTCCGGGAAACTGCGCGTCAGCTCCGCGCTCATGACCTGGTCGTCCGCAAGGATACGGGTGCGCAGCTTTTCGAGATCGAGCTCCACGAGCGAGGTCTTCGGCGGCAGCACAAGCGTCTGCGCGAGCCACTTTTCGTCGAGCACGCCGTCCGTCCGCAACTCCGGCGCCTTCATGACCGCCACCTTTGCCACGTCGACATTGCGACGCAGCGAGAGTGACACGATCCACGCGCCCCAGCCGACCGCGCCAAGCACCGCAAACACGAGCATGACCCGAAGTGCGGCCATCGCGAACCGCCAGCGTCCTTCCCGCGACATGGCACGGGGAACGACGGGCTGCGGGATGTCCCGCCAGCTGCGGGCAGTCGGAAGATTGAGATTGTCCCGGGTCACGATTCAGGCGCGTTGCGCCTTCTGAAAACGCTTCAACGCAGGTGCGACCATCTCCTTGACCAACGCCATAAAATCCAGCCCCACGCAGCGCGCGCTCATCGGCAGCAAGCTGGTCTCTTTCATGCCGGGCAGCGTATTGATTTCGAGCAAATAAAAGTCGTTCCGCTCGGAAAGCATGAAGTCGACGCGCGCGTAATCGCGACAGCCGCACGCGGCGAAGGCCGTTTCCGCGGCGGCTCGGATCCTCGCCGTCAGTTCGTCGCCCAGCGGCGCCGGCGCGAAATACTCGGTCATGCCTTTCGTGTACTTGCTGGCGTAATCGTAAACGCCCGACTTCGGCCGGATCTCCACGACGCCCATCGCCTTCCCGCCAAGCACGCCGACCGCGAGCTCCCGCCCGAAAATCCGCTGTTCGATCACCCACGCGCCGTCCTTGATCGCGCCGAGCGCCTTCGCCAGCTGGTCGCGGTCGGAGACGATGCTCAGACCAATGCTGCTGCCCTGGTCGTTCGGCTTCACCACGACGTTTTCTCCGAACTTCGCGATGACCGCCTCGACCGTCGGCCTCCGGTCCGCCGCGAAACGGATTCCCGGGATCGTCGGGATCCCGCGCGATGCCACGGCCCGCTTCGTGCCGTCCTTGTCCATGGTGAGCGCGCTTCCCGCCGCATCGCACCCGGCATAATGGACACCCGCGGCGTCGAGCAGCCGCTGCATCCCGCCATCCTCGCCAAACGTCCCGTGCAGCGTGGAGAACACGACGTGCTTCGAGGGATCGAGCCCGGCCGGCAGCGCGTCCCGGTCAATCTGGAAGAGGCGAGTCGGGAACGACCGCGCCAGGGCGATTGCACAAGCGGCGCCGGAGCCGAGCGACACCTCGCGTTCGCCCGACGTCCCCCCCGCAAATACGGCGATGATGGAACTCATGAGAACATTTTCGATTTTCGATTCTCGATTTTCGACTGCCCGAAACAGCACCCGACAGTGCTCCGCGGCAAAAGCGCCGCGCCGCGCGCGGCTTCAAATCGAAAATCGAGAATCCCAAATCGAAAATTCACAGGGCCTCCTCCCATGTCGTTCCGTAGAGCAGCACCTCGGGCTGCAGTTCGACGCCCTTCTGCTCCAGGACGCGGCGGCGCACCTGCCGGACGAGTTCGAGGATGTCCGCGCTCGTCGCCCCGCCCGTGTTCACGATGAAGTTCGCATGGACCCGCGAGATCTCGGCGCCGCCAACACGCGCGCCTTTCAAGCCACACTGATCAATCAGCCTGCCCGCCGAATCGCCGGGCGGGTTCTTGAAGATGCAGCCGGCGCTCGGTTCCCGAGGCTGCGACTCGTGCCGTTTCGCGGCAAACGCATCCATCTGCCGCCTGATCTCCGCGGCGTCGCCGCGTGAGACCGGCTTCAGCAACGCGCCGAGCGCAATCGCTTCCTGAAGCTCCGTGCAGTGGCGGTACCCGACGTGCATTGCCGACTTGGCGACGACCTTCACCTCGCCATCCAGCTGCATGAACCGGACCTCCTCCACGACATCGAAAATCCAGCCGCCCATCGCCCCGGCGTTCATCCGGAGGGCGCCCCCCACCGTTGCCGGTATGCCCTCGAGGAATTCAAAGCCCGCGAGCCCTTCCTTCGCAGCCAGCCCGCACAGGTTCTTCAGCCGCAGGCCGGCGCCCGCCCACACGCGACCTTCCGGCCGCACCTCGAAGGCAGCCCACGACGGGTGCACGAGCGTGATCACCACGCCGTTCACGCCGGTATCCGGCACGATGACGTTTGATCCCCGTCCGAGGACAAAAACCTTCAATCCACGGCCCGCGCATTCCCGAAGCACCGTCTGCAGGTCGGCGATCGACGCGGGCTCGGCGTAAACGCGCGCCGCACCTCCAACGCGCATCGTGGTCTTTGCCGCCAGCGGCTCCTCGCGCGACAGCTTCGATTCCGCCGAGAGCAACGGCTTCACCGCCGAGACGAACGCATCCCACACGGAGCCTCCCGTGCCGGTCGCGCGACGGCTCTCCAGCCACGCCCTCGCCTTCCGGTCGATGTCCCCCGCCCCGACAAACGCCACCAGGTCGCCGCGTCTCACTTCGGCGGTCAGCGCCGCGAACAGACGCTCGTCTCCCGCCGCGTGATGCGCCACCGCGAGGGAAGGAGCGACGCGCTTCACCTGCGCAAGCAGGTCGCTCGTCGTGCCTCCGCCCACCACGGGCTCGCCCGCGGAATACACACTCAGCAGATGCAGGGAATCCGCGACCGACAACGCGGCCGCGAACTCGCTTTTGAACTGGGCCGTCCGGCTGTACCGGTGCGGCTGGAACACCACCACCAGCCGGCCGGGAGCGGTCACTCGCGCACGGAGGCTGCCAAGGAGCGCCCGGATCTCCGCGGGGTGATGCGCGTAGTCCTCGATCACGGTGATCTCATCCGAGTGAAGCACCGACTGCCTGCGGCGCACCGCCGCGTAGTCGGCAAGCGCCGAGGTGCCGACGGTCGCACCCATCAGCTGCGCCGCCGCAAGCGCCGCCGTGGCATTCGAAACGTTGAACGCGCCGCGGGCGCGTACGACTGCATGCGGGTGCGCAAACCGACCCGACAGCAGCAGGCGCATCCTCTCCCCGGATTCGGAGTCCACCGCGCCTCGAAAATCCCCCGTCGGTCCGAAGGTCGCGCGCGCCGGCTTCCGCTCGCCTCCCTCCTCCTGCGTCTCGTTGCGGAGCGTTGAAACCACCCGCACGCTCATCGCGCAGCTTTCGCTCGTCAGGACGGTCGACCGGGTGCGCGAGAAAAGCGCGGCAAACGTCGCCTCGATGTCCTCGATCCGGCGGTAGCGGTCGGGATGGTCCCAGTCCAGGTTCACCGCGACGGTGATCTCGGGTGAGAACCGGTCGATCGTGCCGTCGCTCTCGTCGATCTCCGCGACGACCCATCCGTTGCCGCCCGCGTCCGCCGGCGTGCTTCCATCGCTGAACAACCCGCCGAGAACGTACCCGGCGGGAAAGCCGGAGTGCCGCAACGCCGTGATCAGCATCGCGGTCGTGGTGGTCTTCCCGTGCGAGCCGCAAACCGCCACGAGCTTCTGGTCACGGGTGACCTCCGCCAGCAGCTCGCCACGGCGGACGTGCGGAATCCCCCGCTCGATCGCCGCGAGGTAAGCCGGGTGCAGCGGAGAGATCGCGGACGAGTACACGATGAGATCGCAATCGGCACCGACGCCGCCGAGTTCGACACCTTCGCGGACGAGCAGACTGCGCATCTCGTCGGTCAACGCATCGTCCTCCCCGCTCACCGCATACCCGCGCCGGACGAGATAGATGGCGAGCGGGCCGACGCCCATCCCCCCCACGCCCACGCAATGGATGTGCCTCACCTCGCGGCCAAAAAGTTCCGGCCGCGTGGCTGCCTCGGGAGTGACGAGTTGCCCGCTCATGCGAGAACAGCCTTGTCGCGCGTGGCGCGACTCCCGCGGCTGCGGACGAGTTCCTCGATGTCGCCGATGATCAGTTCGAGCGAATTGGCCCGGTCCATCTCGCGCAGATGGGTCCGGAATTTCTTCAGCACCGTGTCGTTGTCGATCAGCGTCAGCACTTCCGGCAAGAGCCCGGGCAGCTGGTCCTGCGGCACCACAATTCCTCCACCCTGCTGCTCGAAATAGGCGGCATTGGCCCGCTGGTGGTCATCGGCAGCCTGCGGAAAGGGAACCAGAATCGCCGGGGCGTCGCAGCGAACCAGCTCGGCGATCGTTCCGGCGCCCGCACGTGACAGCACCAGATCCGCCGCGCACATCAACAGCGCCATGCGGTCGCTGAACGCCTGGAAAACCGCGCGTACCGGCACACCTTCCTTCGTCTTCAGCTCCTGAACGCCCTCGCTTCCCTTGCCCAGCCCGGTCACGCAGTAAACCTGCACGCCCGCAGCCGCCAGGGCCTCCAGGTTCTTCCGAGTCCAGTCGTTGAGCGGGCTCGATCCCTGGCTGCCGCCCAGCACGACCAGCACCCGCTGAGCCGGATCCAGTCCCAGTTCGCGACGCGCTGCGGCGGCCGGAATCCGTCCGATCTCGCGCCTGACCGGCAGCCCGGTGTGACGCATCACCGCGGGTGAAAGCCCGGCGATGCTGACGCCCGGAGGCAGATAGACGCGGTTCGCGAAGCGTCCCAGCGTGCGCACCGCGCGACCCGGGACCCGGTTCGCCTCATGCAGCACCGCGGGCACTCCGAGCAGCCGGGCTGCGGCGACCAGCGGAGCGGACGTGAAGCCGCCGAAGCCGATCACCGCGTCGGTACGGCGCGAACGCAGCAGAGCCCGGCAGAAAAGCACGGCCTTGAGCTGAGAGACCGCGAAGCGCGCCAGCACCGGAGGGTTCCAGCCAAAACCGGAACCCGGCATCCTCTCGAAACGAAGGTGCGGGTATTTTTCGATCAGCCGCGCATCGACTTTCTTCTGGCTTATGAGCAGCACGCTTTCGTGGCCACGCGCGGCGAGTTCCTCCGCCAGCGCAATGCCCGGCGAAAGGTGCCCGCCGGTGCCACCACAGGAAATCACGAAGAAGCTCATCGTTCCGTCCTCCCCGCACCAGGCCGCCGGTCAT
>JAJYAR010000473.1 GCA_021779435.1 bacterium | reverse complement strand
GACCGGCGTGGATACGCCCTACGAGAAGGAGTACCTCCACAAGGACGGCCGGCGCATCCCGATCCTGATCGGGGCCGCCATGATCGACAAGGTGGAGGGCGCCGCGTTCGTGCTGGACATCACCGACCGCAAGCGCGCCGAGACCGAGCTGCGCGCGAGTGAATCCCAGTTCAGGCTGCTCGCCGAATCCGTGCCGCAGCTCGTGTGGACCGCCCGTGCCGACGGCACCGTCGACTACTACAACCAGCACATTCACCAGTATGCGGACGCCCATCAGACCGAGTCGGGCCGGTGGGAGTGGACTCCGATGCTTCATCCCGCCGACCGCCAGAGGACGGCGGACGCCTGGGCCGCGTCCGTGAAGACCGGCGCGGCCTACCAGGTGGAACACCGGGTCCGGATGATGGACGGCACCTACCGCTGGCACCTGAGCCGCGCGTTCTGCGGCCGCGACCCGGATGGCCGGATCGTCAAGTGGTTTGGAACCGCGACCGACATCGACGACCAGAAGCGCGCCCAGGAAATTCTGGAGAACACGGTCGCCGAGCGCACGGCGCGACTGCGCGAAACCGTCGCGGAGCTCGAACATTTCTCCTACACAATCACCCATGACATGCGGGCGCCGCTTCGCGCGATGCAGGCCTTCGGCGGGATCCTGCGCGAGGAGTACGACAGCCGGCTCGATGAGCAAGGCAGGGACTATCTGCGAAGGATCACGCAGGCTGCCGCGCGCATGGACAACCTGATCACCGACTCGCTGAATTACGCCAAGGCGCTGCAGACGCAGCTGGCGCTCGATCCCGTCGAGGTAGGGCCGTTGCTGCGCAGCATCGTTGAGTCGTATCCGCAATTCCAGCCACCACGGGCGCGCATCGAGCTTGAAGGGACGTTCCCGCCGGTGCTGGCGAACGTCGCGGGGCTCACCCAGTGTTTTTCGAACATCCTGAGCAACGCTGTGAAATTCGTGGAGCCGGGAACCACGCCGACCGTGCGCGTGCATTCGGAAGAACGCGGCCAGGCTGTGAGAATCTGGTTCGAGGACAACGGCATTGGAATTCCCGCCAGCCAGCAGGCGCGCGTGTTCGAGATGTTCCAGCGGCTGAGCGGCGAATACGAGGGAACGGGAGTCGGGCTCGCCCTCGTGCAGAAGGTCACCGAACGGATGCACGGCCGCATCGGTCTCGAATCCGAGCCCGGCCACGGCAGCCGGTTCTGGCTCGAGTTCGGCCGCGCCGGGCGGCCGTAGCCGTATCGGGTGTCACGCCCCCCTGATCGCCGGCGGCCCCCGATCCTCCATCGGAGGCGCGCGCGTTGCGCTCTCGGCTCGCACCCGGATGCTCGCTCATCCGTTTCACAATCCCGCTCTCAGGAGACGGACGACGCCGGACTCGGAAGCGGCTGGACGGGGGTCGAATACCCCATTGCCACCGCGGAATTTCGCTTCGCACCCGAACCTCGGTGTAAAGCTGTCTGGATTACCTGACACTTTTCCGGCCCGCGGACCACGAGGCCTTTCGTTGCACGAAATCCACACCGCGCGAAGGGCGAGAAACTTGGAGCGCTCCAGCGGCGCGAAATCACACCAAGGCACGAAATGCGCTGAAGTGGGGTGAGATGAAGACTTCATCAATTCCAACCCAGTTTGCCACTGCGCTGCTCGCGCTTTGGCTCGGCGCCTCGCTGGCGCCTGCCGCCCCGATCACGATCACTCCGGGTAATCCGGGGAACGCCGGGACGGACAACGTGTTATTCAACGACTCCAGCCTGCTGCATTCCGGAACCCTGGTGCAGGGCAACTTCGCAGGGCCGGGAACCTCGATTGTGGATTTCACCTCGGCATCGGGAAATCACATGATCCAGGGCTCGGGCGGACAGGCGACGCTCAGCGGGCTCGAGGGTAACAACCCGTTCCTGAGCCTCACGTTCGCGCTGGAGGGAGGACTGACGTTCACGAAGGCGATCCTGAATCCGGATGCGACAAACGACTCGCCCGAGTTCTCGACGATCGATTTCGTGGTCAACTACATCGACGCCGCGGGTTCGCCGTTCATGCAAAGTTTCAGCCTCGATCCCAACGGCCAGAACTTCTTCGGCATCGTGGCGGGCGACGGCGCAAAGATCACATCGGTGACGTTCTCGACGCCAAACGCCGCCTTCGACAACGCCGCGCAGTTTCGTATCGGAGGAATCGAGACACCGACGAGGGTGCCGGACGGCGGATCGACCGCGCTGCTGATCGGCGCAAGCCTCATCAGTCTCGCGTTCCTCAGGCGGAGGATGCCGGTTCTGTGAGGCCCACGCAGCGGGCATTCCCATCATAGAACACGAACAAGGGCGTCGCCGGCTTGTCCGGCGGCGCCCTTGAACTTTCCGGCGGCCTTGCCGTTCCCACGCTCACGGCCAATGTTCGGCGCCATGAAACGCCCGCATGTCGTTTGCCACATGATGGGAACCGTCGATGGACGGATCCTCACGGAACGCTGGTCGCTCTCGCCGGCCAGCGAGAAGCAATACGAGACTGTCCACGCGCTCCACAAGGCGGACGCCTGGCTGTGCGGGCGGAAGACTTTCCAGGGCGATTTCATGGAGCAGGCACGCGACGCCGCCTTCTCGCGAAAGCCCAGGGTGCCTGCCGGCGATTTCATCGCCGCTGAGCAGAAACCCGGACGCGGCACCAGGCCGGTGTATGCCATCGCGGTCGATCCCTCCGGGAAGATCCGCTGGGAGTCGAACGTCATGCGCGGCGACCGGTTTGTCGTGCTGACAACCTCCAAGGCGCCGTCCGGCTACCTTGCCGACCTCCGTCAGAAATCCATCTCCTACCTCATTGCCGGCCGTACCAGGATCGACTTCGGTCCCGCGCTCGAGCGCCTGCACCGCGAGTT
>JAJYAR010000034.1 GCA_021779435.1 bacterium | reverse complement strand
GTGCACGCCGCGCCGGAGGGCTACACGTTCCGCGAGCCCATGCGCGGACGGGGCCAGATTCTGAACGCCGCGGCCTCCTTGCTTTCCCAGCCCGAACCCGCACTCGGGACCGAACAGCCGCAGATCCCGTGGAGGTTCCTCGCGCGCGCCGCACCCAAGCACAGCATCCTGATCTGGCTGGGGGACTTCGCCCCGCGTCCCGCCCCGGAGGGCTGGCCCGTGCTGCGCCGGCGCTATCAGACCATGGGTTTCCGCGTCGACGATCCCTGGGATGCCGCGCTGCCTGCCGGACAGGCGTTCGCGGCCTATGACCCGACCGCCGGCCGCCTTGTCACACTCGAGGGCAGCGCCGCCGAGCGCGCCGCCCACGCCGCCTGGCACGCCCAACGCGAGCAGGCCTGGCAGGAACTGTTCCCCGACCCGCTGAGCCGGATGATCGTGACGACCCAGCAGAACCGGCTCGATGCCCTCGTGAGATTCTTCCACGCGCGGATGACCGCACGGGCAAGGTGACGCACCACCCACGATGAGCCGTCTCACGTTTCACGATCCTCTCTGGCTTCTGGCGCTGCTCGCTCCGCTGGTCGTCGTGTGGCTGCGCGGACGGCGCCAGGTTCCCGTTCTTCTCGTGCCATTTGCCGCCGCCTGGCACCGGCCGTCCCTGACGGCCCCGTCCCGGTGGCCGGCCATCGCCGGAATCGGCGGGATCATGCTGCTGGTCGTCGCGCTCGCGCGTCCGCAGAAGGTCGAGGACAAGCGCGATGTCCGCTCGCAGGGCTATGACATCATGCTGTGCGTCGATGTCTCCGGGTCGATGCGCCGCGAGGATGGCGCGCGTCCGGGCGAGTCCCCGAGCCGGTTGCAGATGATCAAGCCCATCATCCAGGGTTTCATTGAACGCCGGCCGCAGGACCGCATCGGGCTCGTGCTGTTTGGCCGTCGCGCGTACACGCTCGCGCCGCTCACGTTCGACCATGGCTGGATTTCCGACCAGCTGACGCGACTCAAGATCGGGATGGTCGATGCCGATGGCACCGTCATCGGCGACGGGCTCGGCACCGCGCTGAACCGTCTCGACCAGAAGCGCCGCACCGAGGAGGGAAGACGGCTCGGCGCGTTCGTCATCCTGCTCACCGACGGTGGCGAAAGCATGAGCCAGACCGGGACGCCGCTCAGCACGCTGCCACCTCTCGACGCGGCAAAGATCGCGCGAAACAAGAACATCCCGGTCTACACGATTGCCGTCGGACGCGACGGCTGGGTCTGGGATCCCGTGGTCGTCAACGGCCGCGTCGAATACTCCCGTGGCTTCTCGCGTGACGTCGATCCGCGGCTGCTCAGGGACATCGCCGAGGAAACCGGCGGACACTTTTACCGCGCGGAGGACGGCGACACCCTGGACAAGGCGTTCACCGCGATCGATCGGGCGAAGAAGATCGAATTCCAGGCGAAGAGCTACCTCGTCACGACCGAACTTTTCTGGTGGCTCGCTGCTCCCGGGCTCGCCGCCGTTCTCGCGGCGGCGCTTGCGACACGACCGCTGCGGAAGGAGGCAACCGCATGAAGTCCGAGCCATCGATGAACTTCGCGGAGAGCCGCCTGGTTTGGCGCCTGGACCTTGGTGCGTGTCACCTTCCTAAACCATGACCTTTGCCTGGCCACAGCTTCTCTGGCTCCTGCTGCTTCCGGCGGCGCTCCTCGCATGGGAGTTGTCTCGCGGACGGCGGGGCGGAACCGCGGCCACGCATCCGAAGATTCTCCGGGCCGAAATCGGCAAGGCGGAACTTTCCATCATCAAGGATCAGGCGCGAAACGGCCGCCGCAGCCTCCGGCCCTGGCTCGCGGCCGGGCTTGTGTGCGCGATCGCCGCGCTGGCCCGTCCGCAGTGGGGACGCATTGACGAGCCGGTGTTCGATCAGTCCCGCGAAATCCTGCTGGCCGTCGATCTTTCGCGCTCGATGCTCGCGCCGGACATCAAGCCGTCCCGACTCGATCGCGCCAAGCTCCTCATCCAGTCGCTTCTGGAAAAGCTCGAGGGCGAGCGCGTCGGGCTCGTCGTCTTCTCCGGCACCGCGTTTCTCCAGAGTCCGCTGAGCTCGGATTACGAGATTCTCCGCGAGTTTCTTCCATCGTTGAACCCGGATTTCCTGCCGGAGGGCGGAACCAACTACCGCGCGCTGATCGACACCTCCCTCGACGCGCTCGGCTCAACGTCCTCCGCCGACCGTTTTCTCATCATCCTCAGCGACGGCGAGGCCACCGATGACGACTGGAAGTCACGCGTGGACGAACTAAACAAGCGCGGCGTCCGCGTGATCTCGCTCGGGATCGGCACCCTTGCCGGAACGATGATCCCCGACGGTTCGGGCGGGTTCGTGAAGGACGAACGCGGCGCAGTTGTCCTTTCAAAACTGGAAGCAGGCACGCTGCAGCAGCTGGCGGAATCCACCCAGGGTGTCTATCGCGACGCCAGCACCTGGCTCGACCTCGCCGACCTGATCCAGCAGACGGTCAATGCCGGCAAGAAGGGCGAGTTCGTCGACAAGAACACCGTCCGGCTCGTCGAACGTTTCCAGTGGCCCCTCGCCCTCGCGCTCTGGTGCTTCCTCGTGAGTTTCTTCTACGAATTTCCCGTCAGGCCGCGCACCCGTGACATCGCGCTCCGCCGGCCGGGAAAGCCCGGCCCCACGTCCGGCAACGCCGCGACAGAACGTTCCCCGGCGGTTCAGCCTTCCCCGGCATCGGGCGCCGGCTCCGCAGCACTGCTGTTCCTCATCGCCTCCGCCGCGTTCATGGTCGCATCGCACGCCAGCGCCGCCGTCTCGCTCGCCCCGGTTCAGCCGCAGGGTTCGGTGGCACCGGCCCCCGTGCCCGCATCCCCCGGCAGCGTGGATCCCGCGCCGCTGTCCAAAACGGTCGCCCGGCTGTCGACCGCAGACAGCCACACCGCGCGCGACTGGTCGGAGTTCGCCCACGAGACGCTCGTGTGGGGCTCACGCCTTCAATCCGCCCAGCGGCCCGTCCCGGAAGGCCCGGTGCGCGACGCGCTCACCGCCGTCGACCTCGGTTCCAAGCTCGATTCCCACGCCACCGACTGGCCGCAGCTGCGCACGCAGCTCGAGGCGCTTCTCAAAAAGCCTGAGCCTCCACCGCAGCAGCAGAACAAGGACAACCAGCAACAGAAGAAGGATCAACAGCAGCAGCAGAACAACAACCCGCAGCAGAATCAGCAGCAACAGCCGCAGGAGCAGAAGAAGCAGCAGGAAGACCAGCAGCAGCCCCAACAGCCCAAGCAGAACGAGAGCAACCCGTCCTCCCCGGAGCACCAGAAGGAGCAGCAGAAGGAACAGCAGCAGGCGTTCGGTGACATGAACAAACCGCAGCCACCGCAGCGGGCCTCCGAAACACAGAAAGTCGGCGGAGCGCAGGAAAAACAGGAGCAGCCCAGGGAACCCGTCGACCCCGCACTCGCCCGACCGCTCGAAAAGCTCGAGCAGTTGAAGGACAAGGACTCTCCCGCCCAACTTTTTGAAATGCTCCAGGGCGATCGCAGCCAGGGCTCGAAAAAGAAGCCGACCAAGGATTGGTGATGAACAACGTGTGCCACAGCAGTAACCAGACGGTGCGTCAGCGCCTGCGAGCCCTCGCCTGGCTTGCCCTCGCATTCCTCGCTGCGGGCACCTCGCACGCGCAGAGCGTGCGCTGGGAGCCCGGCGACTCTGCGCTTGGAACTCTCCTGCAACTCGTGTTCGAGGACTGCGAGCCTTCGGGCGAGCCGCGGCTCCCGATCCTCGCCAACGCGTCGCTCTCGCTCGCCGGCCGCTCGACCAGCGTGAACATGGTCAACAGTTACGTGACCCGGAGCGTCATTCTTTCGTACATCGTGTCCTCGCGTTCGGCCACGCCGCTTCAGATTCCGGAGTTCATGGTCGACACGAACAAGGGCCGACTCCGCGTCGCCGCCTACAACGCCGCATCGCCCGCCGTCACCGCCGAGTCGATTGCCTCCTCGCGTTTCCTTCCCGAACGCCCGTCCGTCTGGGCTGGCGAGGTATTTGGCCTCACCTACCAGCTGACCGCCGCCAGCCGCAACAACCCGCAGTTCAATCCGACGTTCGAGTGGAACGCGGCGCCGCTGGTTGCCGAGGAGTGGTCAAAACCCGAGCTCACCGAGTCGGTCACCGACGGCCAGCGCCAGGCGCGGCTCACGTACACAACCCGCGCCGTCGCGCGCGCCGCCGGCAGCGTCAAGCTCGAGCCCGCCACGCATCTGATCCAGATCCAGACGGGCGCCACCGGTTTCGGCATCTTCTCGCAGGCGCGCGTCGAGCCCGTCTCCGTCACCTCCGACCAGCCGTCCATCGACGTCCGCCCGCTCCCAGCCGCCCCAACCGGTTTCAACGGGGCTGTCGGCCAGTTCAAGCTGACCTCCAAGGTGGTGCCCACCCGCGCGAACGTGGGCGAGCCGGTCACCTGGACGCTCGAGCTCTCGGGCACGGGAAACTGGCCCGACGTCAATGGCCTGCCTTCACGCGATGTCTCGACCGAGTTCCAGGTTGTCCAGCCGAAGGCAAAGCGCACTCCGGCGGAGGGGAAGCTCTTTGACGCCACACTCAGCGAGGACGTCGTGCTCGTCCCGACAAAACCCGGCTCCTACACGCTCGGGCCGGTCGCGTTCACCTTCTTCAACACGAAGACCGGGGCGTACGAGACGGCGCGCACGGAGCGCACCACCGTCACGATCGCCGAGCCTGCCCTGACGCAGATCGGACTGCCCTCACAAGGCGCCGGTGCCGCCGCGTCCGCAGGCTCGCAGGCCGCCGTCGATTCGTCGGCGAAATCGAAGCCGATCGGCTCGCCCGCCGCGCCCGCCGGCATTCCCCGCGATCCGCTGCCCGGCAGTGATCCGGTGATCGCTCCGCTCTCGCTCGGCGCGTTTCTGATCGGGCTTCTGGCCCCCGTGCCGCTGCTCCTCGGCCTTTGGCTGGCGCTCGCTTGGCGCCGTGCCGCGCGCACCGATCCGCTCCGCCCGCAACGCGAGGCCCATGCGCGCCTGACCGCTCTTCTGTCTGAAATGCGCTCCGTGCCTGTGTCAGCGCCGGCCGACTCCTCCCGTCTCTCGCCTCTCGCTGCCCGCCTCCTCGCCTGGCAGCACGACTCCGCGCTCCTGTGGAAGCTCTCCCACGCGGCGCCTGCGCCCGCGGCCCTTCCCGATGCGGCCTGGGCGACGCTCTGGCGCGAGGCCGACCGTGCGCTCTACGGTCCGGACGCCACGCTCCCGGCCGACTGGGTTGACCGTGCCGGGGCGGCACTCGCCGCGAAGCGCGTCCCAGGATTCAGCCCGGCACGGCTTTTCCTCCCCCGCAACCTGCTTCCGTTCGCCGCCGTCGTCACGCTGCTGCTCCTGGCGCCAGCACCGAGGCTCAGCGCCGCCGCGGCAGCAGCGTCACCGGACACCAGCTACCGGTCAGGCGACTTCGACGCGGCCGAGCAGGCCTGGCGTGCGATGATCGCGCAGCATCCGACCGACTGGGTGGGCCGGCACAATCTGTCGCTCGCGCTTGCGCAGCAGGACCGACCCGGCGAAGCCCTCGCGCACGCGACCGCGGCCTTCGTGCAGCACCCTCGCAACGCGTCGGTGCGGTGGCATTTCGCCCACCTTGCGGAGAAAGCCGGGTTCGCACCCGCTCCGCTTCTCCATTTCCTTAAGCAGGGCCCGGGCGCGAGCCTTGCGGGTCTTGCGAGCCCCGCCGTCTGGCAGCTCATCATGATCACCGCCGCGTTCTGTTTCGCAGGCGGACTCGGCTGGCTGCTGGTGAACGCCTACGGGCGCCGGGAGAGGATTCAGCGCTGGGCCGCCGTAACCCTCGCCAGCCTCGCGCTCGTGGCCGGCATCACCGCGGCGTACGGAGTTTATGCTTACGGCGAGACGGCGGACGCCCGCTCGGTCATCGTGTGGCAGCCGGGTGTGCTCCGCTCGATTCCGACCGAAGCCGACACGACGCAGAAGACGACCGCGCTGTCCGCCGGCAGCATCGCCATCGTCGACAAAACCTTCCCGGTCGGCTGGCACCACCTGGTCTTCGCCAACGGCCAGACCGGCTGGGTCCGTCAGGAGACGGTGATTTTCCTCTGGAAGTGATTTTGCAGGTCGCCGCCGCTTCGCGTCAGCTACGACCGGATTGAGGTAGCCGGGGGGCCGCCCGACGGCGTAGAAGACTCCGTTGGTGAACGATATGGCGCTTTTTACCGGCTGGTGATAAGGCCAAGTCGGGTAAAATGGCTCGCATTTTTCACCGATTTAGTTCTTTTCACTGTCCGGTGAACACGGCCATCTCCAGTAAACATCTCCTCCGCACGCTCGAAGACGTGCGACGGGGATTCTTTGACCTGCTCGGTACCGGCGAGCTCGATTTTCTGCGTCCCGATCTCCACAGACCTGAGCACATTTCGACCGTGCTGGATGACCGGGTCGCCGAATTCCAACTCCAGTTCCATCTCGAAACCGGCGACCTCAACGCGTTCGACGCGGCATCAGGGCACCGCATTCTTCACGTGTTTCCGTACGCCACCCCGCGCGTGGTACAGGTCTGCAAATCCCGTGACACAAGCTTCATCGACCTCAATGGCCGGGCCTTCATCCGTGCTCCCGGATTGCTCGTTGAGAAGCCGGCGCTCCCGCATCTTCGGTTCCGCTATTCCAAGGAGCCGGCGACAATCTTCGTCGGCAAAAGCGAGCGCATTGTTCGGACGCTCCTGACGTATGGCGACCACGTCTGGAGCACTGGCGAGATCGCCAGCCACACCGACGTCAGCCCTGCCCTGGTTTCACGCGTAATCAAACACCTTGAGCGTCAGCTACTGCTGGCCCGCGTCGACAGCCGCAAATTCTCGCTGCACTCGCCGCGGCACCTTCTCGAGTACTGGACACGGGAATACGACCTCTCGAAACGCGTTACGACGTATCGCTTCGCTCCGCTTGGAGGCCGCGGAGTTCTGGACATCGCACACGACCTTCAACGGACCGTCCGCGCGCCAGCGCTGGACCAGAGAGACCTCGCGTTCACTCAGTGGATCGCGGGATGGGCCAGACAGCCACACACAGAGCCGGTGGTCGTTTCCGCGTATGTGCGGCGGCCGTTCGGTGCGACGGATCTGCAGGCCCTTGGATTACGTGAGGTGGCTGACGGCGGGAAGGTTTGGCTGTATGTGCCTCACGACGACGGCGTGTTTCGCGACACCCAGGAAGCCAATGGGCTCACGCTCGTCGCGGACCCACAAATCTACGTCGACCTGAAGAACACTGGGCTGAGGGGACCCGAGCAGGGCGAAGCAATCCTCGACCTTCTGACGCGTCTTCCAATCCGACAAATTTCGATATGAAATTCTCGTCGTACGCAGAGTATGATCCGCAAGGGATCGCTCTGGCCATTCCAGCGCTTCTGACCGCGTGGAGTGCGCTTCAACGGTTCGACGATGACGTCGTCGTTGTCGGCGGCCTCGTACCGCACCTTATCTGCGCGCACCCGAACACCGAGAGTGCATTGCCGCGGCCGGCCACTCTCGATGTGGACATCGGGATCGCGTTGGGCGCGTCTGCAGGGCAGTATGGCACCATCCAGAGCGACCTTCGATGCCAGGGCTTTGTGCGGAGTTCGCGATATCCCTCGCGGCTGGAGAAGAAAGTCTCCCTGCACACCGTGTACCTCGACTTCCTGGTGGAGTACGACGACCGCCGCAAAAACAAGGGGACCGTGATGGTCGATGATGTCGTGGCAAACGTCCTTCCTGGGGTGAATCGAGCGCTCGCGACCGCCCGCTCTGTTCCAGTGCGCGGAAATGACCTGTTCGGCGCAGAGCAGTCGCTGACGGTGCGCGTCTGCGAAGTGGGACCGTATTTTGCGCTGAAACTGCGTGCGTTCGGCAGTCGCCAAGCGCCGAAGGACGCCTTCGACCTGCTATACACGTACACCCACTACGATCGAGGTAGCGCTCAGGTGCCCCGTGCTTTTCGCGGGGAAGCCGATGCCGGCAACCCTGCGTTTGCCGACGCCCAGGCTTCGCTTCGGGCCCATTTTGCGAATGAGCGCTCAACCGGACCGGTGCGCGCAGCGCATTTCGTGTACGGCGATGTCATGCTCGACCGCGGAGATGAGGGCCGGCTCAGGCGCCTTCAGGTTCAACAAGACGCCGTCTCGATGGCTTTGGACTTGGCGGCCGCATTCTAGGGCACGATTCAATTGCCTAGGTGGAACGCTTCGCGTCCCGCTTCGGCGGCAGAGTACTTTCAGGCAGTGTACTTTCATTCTGGAGCACATCCCGGCCGCCAAATGGCAGCTACTGCCTGGTCCGGTAGAAATGCACCGGGAACTTGTGCCGGCTCCAGGTTCCGGGGTTCCACGTGTGCATCAGCTGGAGCCAGGGCATCCCGGCAAGAACCGTGCTGTGCATCGGGTTGCCATACGCGATGCGCAGGCATCTCGGACGCCGCGCAAGCGACGCCTCGAGCCGGTCAAGCACGGCGCGCATCGTCAGGGGGCCGAAGGGATGAAACATCACGATCACGCTCACCGGATCGTAGTCGAAGTCGGTCGCCGAGAGGCATTCCACCCGGATCGGCGAACGGCGGCTCCGCATCGCCGCCGCGTTGCGCCGTGCGATCCCGGCCATCTTCGGATCGATATCCACGCCGACAACCTCGGTCACATCATACGTCGCCGCCGCGCAGAGCACCCGGCCTTTCCCACAGCCGAGATCAACCACCACATCCGTTCGCTGCAGTTCCAGGGCGTCCAGGATCGAAAAATAGGTGTGGTAAGCGAGGTATCCGTAATGGTGCGTTTCACCCTCGGGATTCGGCGTTCCGTTGCCCGTCGTTTGGACCCCGAAACGTCGCTCCCAGAAGAAATCCGCTGTCCGGTTGATGAGCGACGTGGTGTACCGCGGAACCAGCGGCGCCGGCTTGAAACGATATTCCGGCGAGGGGGCGAAGGTTGCCTGGGACATATGCAGGCGAATCTATCAACCGCCTCGCACTCACCGACAGTAGGTGTCCGCCCCCCGCACGTTCGCCGTGTGCCTGCGGCCGGTGCCCGGCTGTGGCCGCGGTCCGCAGACCGCGGTGGCTTCGGCTCCAACGTCGGCCTCTGCGGAGGCCGGCGACACAAACGCGTCGGCCTCACGCGGAGACGTCGCCGTCTTTACCGCTGCTGCGCGCCCGACTCGGCCGTGCCCGGCTCATCCAGCAACTGGAGGCAGGTCGCGGGGCCAAAGTTCGCGGGGTCATCCCACGAGCGAAGGGCCCACACCACCTTCTTGTCGGGCGTGATCTCCAGCGCCTGCACCGATTGCGGCCAGTCGCGCGGATCCTTGAGGCCGCCGGGGCACCAGTTCGTCACGAGCGTGTTGCCGTTCGCGAGCCGGTTGGCCTCCTGGAAACCCTGCAGGATATAGTCGGGAAGATCGGCCATCGTGAGTTCCCACACGGTTTTCCCATTCCGGTCCACTTCGCGCACGAATTTCTTGTTGCTGGATATGAGGGTGTTTCCGCTCTTCAACCGCACCGCGGCCCAGGGAGAGGGAATCTCGAGGCTCCACACCACGCGGCCGTCCATGTCGTACTCGGCCACCTTGTTGTTGTCCATGTGCGCCACCAGCAGCGTGCCCGCGGCGGTGATCCGGGCTCGACGGAGCTGCCCGTGCGTGCTGTCGGGCTTGCCGACCGGGATCTCGAACTCCTTCTCCGTTTTGCCGGTGGTCGTGTTGACGATCATCATCTTCGCGGGCTTGCCGATCTGCACGAGCATCACCCGGTCGAGTCCGAGCGGCTGTGACACATGGACCTCGAACCCGCGGGGCGCCAGATAGCTCCAGAGCACCTTCTTCTCCGGCGAAACGAGCATCGCGCCCGTCTTCATCGCGAAGAGCACGTTGCCGTTCGAAAGCAGCGAGGCATCGCTGTACTCCTGGATGTCCCTGGCCTCATTGAGGAGCTTGATGTCGTACGTCCACACGACCTTGCCGTCGCGCACGATGAAGACGGTCTGGTTCGGATTCCGATAATCCCATTCGCCGGCATACATGAACGGATGCTGCGCAAGCCCCTTGCCGGGAAGCGCGGCCGGCGCAAGCGGCGTGCAGAGCACAACCGGACTCTCGACGGAGGTATCCGAGAACGCGGTCGCCTTGACGATCGTTCCCGCAGGCACCGTCACCGGGCCGGTGTACACGGGCGAACGCTCCGTGGGGGCCGTCGAATCCGTCGTATAGTGAATCTTCGCGTTTCGCGCGGCACAGGTAAGCGTCAGAACACGCTCTCCCGGTGCCGCACCGGCCGCGAGTGTCGCGACAGGCTGCGGAAGCGGCGCGTCGCCAAGCGGGAGAAACTGCAGGTCGATTCCCTTGCCGTTGATCGGATCGAGATTGCGCGAGTACCGGCGCGTGGCATCGGCATCCCAGTGTTCGTGCACGCCGAGACTTTCCACGGGGTTCCCGCCCTGCGTGTACGCCACGCCCGAGGGGGCATGCTGCGGATCGGCCATCTCGACGAGATAGTCGTCCGCATTCTCGCGCACGAGAATCCGCGGCAGATTGTCGTTCCGGGGGTCGCCGTTGTTCTTCGTCTGCGAGTAGAGGATATCGAGGCCGACCGAGTCCAACGCGACGCCATCGAACGAGCCGAGCAGGCTCGCCGGCCAGTCCGGGTTCTCGTACGGCTCAACACGATTGTTGAAGGGCGGATTCGGGAAATGCAGGGGATACGACTTCCACTTCCGCCCGCAGTACAGCCCATCGAGCATGTAGAGGATCGTCTTCGCCCCAAGGTTCGGGGCCGCGGCCAGGTCAACCATCGGCGAATACGCGCCCTTCCTGCCCTTCTGCGCCGTGTTGATGTCGGCGTGAAGCTCGGCGGTTCCGAGGATCGAGCCGAAGTGATTCTTGCCAGTCATCGTGAGCGCCGTCTGCCCTTCGTCGCCATTCTCCATGGTGTTGTAGGGGTACGAATGGAGCTTCATGAGCGCGAAGTTGACCAGATATGCGGCATCCTGGACCTGCTTCGGGATCAGCTTCGCCTTGTCGTACTTGCCGTCGGAGGAGTACTCGACGCCAGGGACCCACTCCGCGGATTCGAGACCGTGAAAGTCGCCGTACTTCGGATTTGTCGGCTGCGGCTCCCGCGCCGGCGCCTGCTGCACGAAACGGACTTCCGGATACTCAGCCCAGACCTTGCGCAGCATCTGCCCCGGGATGAACCGGCGCGCATCATAGACGAAAATGTCGCCCTCCTTCACCCCCGCTTCACGCACGAGCTGCCGGATCAGGGCGAGCACCATGTGAGGGGAGGCATCGATGAGGTTGTCCTTCTTCTCGGAACGCTCCGCATTGTTGAGATTGACCTTGATGGCGACGATCTCGCCCGGCTTGTAGCCGCGATTCGAACCGTTGTGGTGACGGAAAACCGCCTGCCAGGCCTCCTTGTCCGTTGCCGTGCTCGTGAGCCGACGAACCATCGCGGACATCATTCCGTCCACCTTCGCCTGATCGGTGTTGGCGTCGGTCCACCACTGATCCTCCTCGAGTTTCCAGCGGCCTGCCCAGTGCGCCGCACCGGGATCGCGGACCCAGACCACGCGCCCGGGATTGATGCCGCGGGCGCTGCCGATCGGCGCGTTCGGCTGCCCGGGCGTCCAGTCGTACTTTCCAGTCACGGGAAATCGGCTGGGAAAACGACTTCCCGGCACGTAAGGCGCGGGGGTCTCGACGGCGGGGGTTGCCGGAGCGTCCGCCGCGATGCACCACGCGGCAAGGCTGCTGACGATCGTTGCCGCCGCGAACAGCCGGGCGTTTTTCAGGGATACGGATTGAGGGCTTCGCACCCTTTCGAGGCTGCGGTTTCGCCCGGACATGTCCAACGCCCGTCGTTACGTTTTCACAGCGGCCGGCTGCGCCAACGGGACCGCTTCCCCGCCCCCCGCGCGAGCGGAACGCCCCGCCCCGTTACGCTTTTTCAGCAGCCGCCGGGTTCCTGCGGCGCCGATGACCCTGCTGCCGATAGGTGGTCGGCGTGACGCCCACCTCTTTCTCGAAAGCCTCGATGAGTCGCGACGCGCCGGCATACCCGCAGTGCGCGGCGATATTCTTGAGCGGAAGGTCGGTCGCC
>JAJYAR010000472.1 GCA_021779435.1 bacterium | reverse complement strand
CCAAGAAGAGCGTGATCGTGATGTAGCTGAGAATCGCGACGGTCCTGTCATCGGTGGACGCCGTCGGGCCTGGGGGAACGGACGCGGATGGGTGGGTTGTCATGTGGGGAGTGTGGGTTGCTTCCAACACCTCCAGCGCTGAACCCATCGGCTCCGCGTCGCGAACTTTTTGGCCTCGGGTGGGCCAAAATCAGGAGATTTCCGATACTCCGAAGCGGCGGAATTGGGCGTGGCGCGCCGCCGTCCGGCCCAGGCCGCGTGTCACGCCACGATCCCAGGCCGTTTCGGTGCTAACGGCGGAATTCCGCGCTGTCCTTGCCCGACATCGAGTGCCGCCCTTCCGCGAATTCCTCGATCATCTTCGCATTGAACTGCGGGATGTCATCGGGTTTGCGGCTGGTCACGAGCCCGTTGTCCACAACGACCGGCTCGTCGACCCAGTGAGCGCCGGCATTCATCAGATCCTTCTTCACCGACGGGAACGAGGTCATGGTCCGGCCGCGCACCACGTCGGCCTCGATGAGCATCTGCGGTCCATGGCAGATCGCGGCCACCGGTTTCCCGGCCTGGAAGAATTTGCGAACGAATTCCACGGCCTCGGGCTCCCTCCTCAGTTTGTCGGGGTTGATGACTCCGCCAGGCAGCAGGAGGCCGTCGAAGTCGTCGGCGTCAGCTTCGGAGAGCGCTACATCCACCTCCACGCGTTCGCCCCAATCGTTTTCGTCCCAGGCCTTGATTTCACCGTCCATCGGCGAAACCACGCGGGTTTCCGCGCCCGCCTCATCGAGCGCTTCGCGCGGCTTGAGCAACTCGCTCTGTTCGAATCCCTCGGTGGCGAGGATCGCGATCTTCTTTCCCTTCAATTGACCTTCATTCATGGCGTACGTGGGTTTCGGGTTTAGCGGGGACAGGCGCTGGAGTGGCCATTGAGCGACCGGAGGCGCAATCGGTTCCCGCAATTACCGGCGCACCTGAGCGACTCCGCGGCACCCGCAAGGAAGGGAGCGCTATCTCATGCACCTACTTTCCCCGCGCCTGCCGCCAGCTTCGCTCCTTTCCCGACTGGGACGGCGTCCGAGCAGGCGAAATCGTGCCGCCGAACCTGCGTCGATGACCCCATCGGATTAATCGATTAACGCTCGTGCGGGGAGTCCCGGTATTCTCGCGGCATGCAAAGCACCAGCGAGATTCCCGCCGCCCCGTGCGACCACGGCGCACGCCGCTCCGGCGGCGCCGGAGTGTCGCTTCCGGCGGCTCACACGGCCGTGACGCTGCGGCTTTTTCGGTTCCTATGGCTCGGTCGGATCTCCACCACCCGACCGGAGATTCCGCCGGGTTCGCTGATTCTCGCCGCGCACTACAATGGGTTGGTCGACGGCTTCGCGTACGGCAGCCAATTTCCCCCGTTGCGTGGCGTTGTGTCAGTCCAGTGGCACCGCCACCTGCCCGGCCGGCTCCTGTTTCCGGGGATCGCGGTGCAGCGCGCCAAGGACGCAGGCAAGGGCGGCAACAACCTCCAGGCATTCCGTGAAATGTCGGGCGCGCTCCGTGCCGGTGAGCGGCTGCTGTTCTTCCCCGAGGGCACAAGCCGCCTCGGCACCGGGCGTCTGCCCATCGCGCGCGGAACGCTCCTTCTCCTGCGGGCGGTCCGCGCGATCAACCCGCCCGTGCCGGTGTACTTTTGCGCGGCCCACTACCACGAGCCCACAGCCTGGCGCTCGCGCGTCAGCGTCGCGGTGACCGGGCCCATCGCGCTTCCATCGTCGTCAGCCGACGACGAGCGCTGGGTCGCAGACAACCTCCTCGCCGCACAATCGGCCGCCTATGCGAAACCCGCGACGCGCCGCCTCGGACTGACCCCTCTGGCGGCCGCTCTCGCCGCACCATTTCTTCCGCTTTGGGGGGTCGTCGGGCTCCTCGCCCGCCGGATCGCCGATGAGGAGAACGTGGTCGCGCTGTGGAAATTCCTGATCGGCGTGCCGGCAACCTTCGGCTGGCTGCTTCTCTGCACCGTTGTCGCGGTCCACCTCGGCCTCCCCCTCTGGCTTCCTCTCGCCTCGCTCACGACAGGCTCGCTGCTATGGAACCGGTAGTCTCTGACATCCGCCGCGGAATCGCCTGGGCCATCCTTCCGGTGCTGGCGGCGCTCGCGGTCCGACTGTGTCTCGAACCCGCCTACCTGACGGCCGAATACGCCGCGCTCGTCCTGCTCGTGCTCGTGTTCGGGACCTCGCAGCTGTGGCTGACGCGGCGCACCACTCCGGCACGGATCCGGGCCGGCCTGCCGGTGAACCTCATCGCGATCAACGTCGGGTACCTGGCCATAGGCCGGGCGCTGACTTCGCATGCCGGCTGGCGGGCCGACCGTCTGATTTTCGGCTTCGACCAACTCCTTTTCGACGGCGACCCCCAGCGCTTCCTCGCACCGCTGTCCGTCCCGTGGCTCAGCACGGTGGTGATGCTCGGGTACCTGAGTTTCTTCGCCCTGCTGCTGTACCTGTTCCTGTCGGAGGCGTTCGCCCTCGGGCATGCGACCGGTCGAGTGCAACTGGGGTTGATGCGATTGTACGGGATCGGCTTTGCCACGTACGTCCTGCTCCCGGCCGCGGGGCCGGCGTTTCATCATCCCGAGCTGCTTCCGCCGATCCAGCATTCGGCGTTCACGGCGGCGCTCCAGCCGTGGGTGCTCTCGAACTGCTCGCAGGTGGATGTCTGTCCGAGCCTTCACGCGGCCGTGTGTGCCTTCACGCTCACCTGGCTGTTCCGCCGCCGGCGCGCGCTGTTCTGGTTCCTGCTTCCGGTCGCCGGGGCTCTCCTGCTCGGAACCGTGTACCTGCAATACCACTACTTCGTCGATGTCCCATGCGGCATCGCGCTTGGCGTCGCAAC
>JAJYAR010000471.1 GCA_021779435.1 bacterium | reverse complement strand
CGGTCCATGATCTCGCGCAGTTCCTGGCGGTCTTCGCCTTCGACGCGTCTGGACACCCCGCCGCCGCGCGGGTTGTTGGGCATCAGCACGAGATAGCGGCCGGCCAGGGAAATGAAGGTGGTCAGCGCCGCACCCTTGTTGCCGCGTTCGTCCTTGTCCACCTGGACGATCAACTCCTGGCCGACGCGCAGCGCATCCTGGATGCGGGCCTTGCCCGGCTCGCCCTCGGATTTGAAATAGCTGCGCGCGACTTCCTTGAACGGCAGGAAACCGTGACGCTCCGCGCCGTACTCGACGAAGGCGGCTTCGAGGCTGGGCTCGATGCGGGTGATGACAGCCTTGTAGATGTTGCCCTTGCGTTGCTCCTTGGTGGCCGATTCGATGTCGAGGTCAACCAGTTTCTGACCATCGACGATCGCGACGCGGAGTTCCTCGGCCTGCGTCGCATTGAATAACATGCGTTTCATCTATGTGCTCCCGCGCGCACGGCACGGGCACGACGAACCTACGCCCGGTTGGGCGACAACACTCAGTATTGCTGGATTACGGTCATAGTGAGGTTCTCGGGCAAACTAGGGTCAGCTTCGTCTTCTTCAAGCTTGCTCCGAGGCTTGCGGCGAACCGCTGTCTCGGAGCCCGGTATTCATGCGGTGCTCGGTGCGCGCAAATCAAGTACCATCGCTGCTTCGGGTGAGCGAGAAAACCTGTGGCGTCTGCTGAACTGGCTGGGCCGGAGGCTCGGGCGGCCCGGTAAGCTCCCGGAATACGGGAAACCGGCGATCGATGCGTTGGGCTGGTGCCTGCTCACTGTCCGGTACGATTCGCTTGAACAGAGGTGCAAAGTTCGAAAAACGGGTACCGACAACATCCCCGGCGCGCCGCCGACGTCACTTCGGACCGCCGGGCACGCTTGCCGCGGGACGGCAAACTGGAAAACAGTATATTGCAAATGAATGGCTTAAGCAAAGATTCCGCGACATGGCTGGAAGTCGGCGAGGAGGCGGACGGCCAGCGCATCGACAATTTTCTGCTGAAGGTCTGCAAGGGCGTGCCGAAAAGCCACGTCTATCGCATCCTGAGAAGCGGCGAGGTGCGGGTGAACAAGGGCCGCATTGGTCCGGACTACCGCCTCAACATCGGCGATGCCGTGCGCGTGCCGCCGATCCGCGTCTCCGAGCGGCCGGCCCAGGCGCTCGTCCCGGCGCGCGAGTTCGCCGTCGTTTTCGAGGACGAGGCGCTGCTGGTGGTCGATAAACCCGCGGGCGTCGCGGTCCACGGCGGCAGCGGCGTGAGTTTCGGGGTCATCGAGCAGTTGCGCCGGCAGCGCCCAGAGGCGCGTTTTCTGGAGCTCGCCCACCGCTTGGACCGGGAAACCTCCGGTCTGTTGATCCTGGCCAAAAAACGCTCGGCCTTGACCCGGCTGCACGACATGTTCCGTGACGGGGCGATCCGCAAGCGCTACCTGGCCCTGGTCCGGGGGCGCTGGCTGAACCCCCTGCAGCACGTGCGGCTGCCGCTGCTGAAGGCCCTGACAGCCGAGGGCGAGCGACGCGTCAGCGTCTCGGACGAGGGACGGGCTTCGCACAGCATCGTCAGACTGGTGGCGCGCTGGGAGAATTTCAGCCTGGTGGAAGTGGAACTGAAAACCGGACGGACCCACCAGATCCGCGTGCATCTGGCGCACCTTGGCTTTCAGCTGGCGGGCGACGACAAGTACGGCGACTTTCCGGCCAACCGGGAACTCGCCAAAACCGGTCTGAAGCGCATGTTCCTGCACGCGGCGAGCTTGTCCTTCAGCCACCCCTTGACCGGCCAGGAAATTTCACTGAAGGCGCCGCTGCCGCCGGAGTTGCGCAACTTCCTCGCCCGCTTGGAGCTTGCACAGACGCGGGATTACGGCGACGGAGGTATTCTTGAAGCGCTTTGAACTGATCGTCTTCGATTGGGACGGCACCCTGATGGACTCGGCCGGCGCCATCGTCGCGGCAATCCAGGCGGCCTGCCGGGATCTCGACATAGCGCCGCCCTCCGACGCACGGGCGCGCCACATCATCGGCCTGGGCCTGAACGACGCGCTGGCCAACGCGCTACCCGATCTTCCACCGGCGCGCTATCGTGCCTTGGCGGAGCGCTATCGTCACCACTATCTAGCCGGAGACGGCGAGTTGGGTCTGTTCGAAGGCATCGAGGCGCTGGTGGCGGGGTTGGCGGCATCCGGCCATCGTCTGGGCGTGGCCACCGGCAAGAGTCGCCACGGGCTCGACCGGGCGCTGGCCACGAGCGGTCTGGTCGGCTGTTTCCAGGCGACGCGCTGCGCCGACGAATGCCCCTCCAAGCCGCATCCGCAGATGCTCTATGAGCTGATGGACGAGTTTGCCGTGCCGGCAGACCGGACGCTGATGATCGGCGACACCACGCATGATCTGAAAATGGCGCAAAACGCCGGCGTCGGCGCCCTGGCCGTGGCTTACGGTGCCCATCCACGCGCGGAACTGATGGCCGCGCAGCCGCTGTATTGCGCCGGCAGCGTCGCCGAGCTGCAGACATGGCTGTCCCGAAACGCCTGATCTGCAGCGGTGAGGAACTGGTCGAGGGCGGCCGCGGCGTGCGCTTCGACATCGACCGCTACGGCGTCACCGAAACCTGCTTCGTCGTCCGCCACCTCGGCGTGCCGCGCGCATACGTGAATCGTTGCGGCCATATGCCGGTCGAGTTGGACTGGCGGCACGGCGAGTTTTTCGATAGTTCCGGTTTATACTTGATCTGCGCGACGCACGGTGCGCTCTATGCCCCGGAGGATGGCCGCTGCCTTCACGGGCGGTGCAACGGCAAGGGCTTGCAGCCCCTGGCCGTGTGCGAAATCGATGGACAGATCCTTTTGAAAGAAGCAT
>JAJYAR010000470.1 GCA_021779435.1 bacterium | reverse complement strand
GCCGCAGGCTTTAACGACGGCCTCAAAATAGTCGCTCAGCTCCCGGCTGCCGGTGAGGACCTGGGCGTCGTATTCGCGGAGCCCGTAGGAGGCGATGAACCGCGCGCGCTTTTCGGCGGGCGGCTCCGGCATGTCCGCGCGGATCTGTTCAAGCCACTCGGCGGAAATGCGCACCGGGGCGAGATCCGGCTCGGGAAAATAGCGGTAGTCGTGCGCGTGCTCCTTGCTTCGCATGGAGACGGTTTCGCCGGTGTCGGCGTTGTAAAGCCGCGTTTCCTGAACGAGACGGCCGCCGCTCGACAGCACGCGCGCCTGCCGCGCGATCTCGTATTCGATGGCGAGGCGGGCAAAGCGGAAAGAGTTCAGGTTCTTCACTTCGGCCTTGGTGCCGAGCTTCGTTTCGCCGCGCGGGCGGATGCTCACGTTGGCGTCGCAGCGAAGCTGGCCCTTCTCCATATCGCACTCGGACACGCCCAGGAACTGCATCGTCTCTTTCAGTGCCGTGAGGTAGGCGTAGGCCTCGTCCGGCGTGCGGATGTCGGGCTCGCTCACGATTTCGATGAGCGGCGTTCCGGCGCGGTTGAGGTCGACGTAGGTGTAGTCGGCGCTATCGCGGAAACCGTCGTGGATGCTTTTCCCCGCATCGTCCTCCAGGTGGACCCGCGTGATGCCGATGCGCTTGGCCCCACCGCCGGCGGCGGGAACTTCAACCCAGCCGTGCTCGGCGAGCGGTTCGTCGTATTGAGAGATCTGGAAGCCCTTGGGCAGGTCCGGATAGAAGTAATTCTTGCGGGCGAAGCGAGAAACGGGATTCACGCGGCAGTGAAGGCCCAGCGAAGCGCGAACGGCCATTTCAACGGCGGCCCGGTTGAGCACGGGCAGCGCGCCGGGCAGCCCAAGGCAGACCGGACAGACATTCGTGTTGGCGGGCGCTCCGAAGCTGGTGGCGCAGGCACAGAAGATCTTGGTGCGCGTAGCGAGCTGGACGTGCACCTCCAGGCCGATCACGGCTTCGTATTTTGCGGTCAGGTCCTCTGTTTCCGCTGCCATACTAAAGGACATGACCCATTATAGGAAGCTCGGCGGGTTTGCCCTGAGCTTTCTGGTTTGCGTCATTCCCTGCGGAGTGCGGCTGCGGGCGGCCGACGCGGACCTCCTGCTGAAGAACGGCCGGATCTGGACGGGAGATCCGGGCGACCCTTGGGCCGAGGCCGTGGCAATTCGCGGATCGCGGATTCTGGCCGTCGGGAATAACAACGCCGTCGCCGGTCAGGCGGGCGCCCACTCGAACGTCATCGACTTGCACGGACGCTTGGCGATTCCCGGCTTTCATGAGGCGGCAACGCAGTTTCTGGCGGGTTCAATGGCGATGAGCGGAATTGACCTCACCGGAGCCTGCTCGCTCGCGGAAATGCAGGCGCGGGTGCATGACTATGCGGCGGCGCATCCCAAAGAGCCGTGGCTCATCGGGTCGGGCTGGCAGACGGAATGTTTTCCGGATCATCGCTTGCCGGCCAGGCAGGATCTGGATGCGGTGGTGCGGGACCGTCCGGTGTTTCTGCGCGCGGCCGGCGCGCAAGCCGCATGGGTCAATTCGCGTGCGCTGCAACTCGCCGGGATCACGGCGCAGACCCGGTATCCGGGCCTCGGGCAGATTGTAACGGACCCGAAGACGAACGAACCAACCGGCTGTCTGAGAGAAGGTGCGCAGCACCTGGTAACGAAGGTGATTCCCGATCCGGCGCGTGCGCATAAGCTGGCGGCGCTGGAGCAGGCCATCAAACTCGCGTCGTCGCTCGGAATCACGGGCATCGATAATGCCGGCGGCGACGCGGAACTCGTGTCGTTGTTCGACGATCTCGACCGGGAGAAGAAGTTGCCGCTGCGTGTAAACCTCGCGCTGACGATCTCTCCGGCCATGCTGCCAAGCGCTGTGGAACGGATCGTGGAGATGAAACAGACGTACCGGGACTCGCGGTTGCGGGTGACAGGCGCACGGTTTGTTCTCGATGGGTCCGTGGCGCTGCGCACGGCTGCGCTGCTCGCGCCTTATAGCGATGCGCCCGCTTCCTCGGGCCGTCTGGACTGGACGCCGGAGGCCTACGAAAGCCTCGTTGCGCAATGTGACGCGGGAGGACTGCAGGTGGTCACCCATGCCGCGGGCGACCGGGCCGTACGAATGGCGCTGGACGCCTATGAATACGCGCGGCGAGAGAATGGACCCCGAGACTCGAGGTGGCGTATCGACGGCATCGAGACCATCGCGCCGGGCGATGTCCCGCGGGTGGGACGTTTGGGCGTAGTAAGCGGGGCGGCGCCTGCGGAGGCTTTGGAAGGCTCCCTGGATGTGTTCGAGCGGGCAGTGGGGCCGGAGCGGCTGAAGTTCGGCTATCCGTGGGAATCGCTCGAAAGCGGTGGGGCGAAGCTGGTGTTCTCGAGCGGATGGCCGCTCGAGCGCTCCCTGGATCCAATTCGGGCGATTTACGCGGCGGTGAACCGGGTTACTCCGGACCGCAAGCCGGCGGGAGGATGGGTGCCCGCGCAGAAGGTAGGAGTGGAGACCGCCGTCCGCGCATTCACGGTCGATGCGGCTTACGCATCGTTTGCGGAGAGGCAGTGGGGCCAGATCCGCGCCGGAATGCTCGCGGACGTCGTCGTACTTTCGAGGGACTTGTTTGAGACGTCGCCGCTGGAGCTGAATTCGGCGCGCGTCGACATGACCATCTTCGATGGAAAGATTGTCTACAGCACCAACAGCGAGCCGTAGGTCACTATACACTCCGGGTGACCAATCGCGGCCGCAAGGGACTGTTCGACCCGCCCGATCCGACCCCCGCAACACCGGCCCACATCATCCCAATCGACGACTGCGAAACCGAGCCGCGACCGCA
>JAJYAR010000469.1 GCA_021779435.1 bacterium | reverse complement strand
ACGCCGGCGCGATCGGGGGGTGGGGTGCTCGGGGGAGTGGTGGCAGCCGCGCCCGCTTTCTTTTCCCTCCTGGGGTCGAGGGCCATCAGGATATGGCCGGGAATGTCGAGCTTGAGGCCCTTGCAGAGATCCTTGAGCAAACGCTGATGGGTGGACCTGAGATCGGGGAGTGGGTCATTCGCGCCCTTGGGCGGTTTGGCGTCGTGGAGGGCCTTGAGCTTGTCGAGGTTGTCGGCGAGCCGGCCGAGGTTTTCGCGAACGGGCTGGGGAACGAGCGCGTCGTCCCGGACGCGGGCGACCTCGGCCTTGAGCCTGGGGACGGTCTGCCTCTGCAGCCCGGCGACGGCCGCGTCGTAGATGATCCCCGCCAGGTTGGACTCTTCCTTTGCTTTCCCGTCACGCCCGGCGATCACCGTGCAATAGAGCGCTCCCAGGCCGCCGAGCTCCTTGACCGCGAGGATCAACCGATGTTGCGATTCTTGCCGCTCAATCGCGTCGGGTGGCAGGGAGACGACCTTCTCGATCGCCAGATTCAAGTCCTCGATCGGAACGCAAAACGCGAGTGACTCTTGCTCGGTGCTCTTGCGGGTCACGACGCCGATGACCTCGCCGGTGGAATTGAACACCGGGCCTCCCGAGTTCCCGGGGTTGACCGCGATCCCAAGCTGGTAATAGCGCTGGCCTTCGAGCGACGTCCGGGTGCTCATGAGACCGCGACTGATCGCGTTTTCGAGAATCAACTCGTCCCCCGCGCCCGGGTTGCCGATGGCGGTGACGTCCTCCCCCTTGCGAAACGTATAAGCCAGCGCGACGCGGAGCGGCGGCAGCGAGGTCTTTACGCGCAGAAACGCGAGATCCCGCCGCGAGTCCTCATAGAGCAACGAGGTCGTGATCGGCCCCTGCTGGGCCTTGGCGGCCGACGGGAACCGCACGCGCAGGTTGGCGACGAACTCGCCATCGATCACATGTGCGTTTGTCGCGAGAAGACCGGGACGGACGAGGAAGCCGGTTCCGACCGAGCCGTCGCCGGTGATCATGGCGATCGAGGCTTCCGACTCGGCGGCGATCTCGGCCGGCGAGAGCGAGCGGAGGGGGCCCGAAGGCCGCGTGGGGGTGGTCGCGGGCATGGCGGTGGTCGCGGATCCGCCGGATTTGCTCGTCGCCGGCTGGAGTTTCGAATTCGCGGCGACCGCCTCCGCGGCGGGGAATTTCACGCCCGAAAGCCAGTGCATCACGTTGAGCGCGAACTGCCGGTTGTCGGTCCCAGGAACATTCATTCCCATGGGAAGGCGTCTGCGGCCGTTGACCTGTGCTGACAGCATGCCGGCCTCGCCCAGGACCACGACTTTGCCCCGGCCCAGCGCGAACGCCAGTCCCTGGGCTCGACCGGCCGCGGCTCCCTCGCGACCGGGGATGGCGGGACGCGGCAGGTCGGCGGCCGACGCCGCGAATTTGAGCAGAATCGCGGCCCCCTCCGGCCCTTTCAGCGACTGGCCGGCGAATGTCAAGATGCGGTCGATCCGCTCGGACCCGTCACGGCCCCGCATGATCGGGTGGTCGCCGATCAACCCATTCACGCGAGTGAAGTTTAACTGCGCCGGTAGCCCAGCCTCGGAATTCGCCGGGTCGTAGGTCATGCTCTTGCCCATGTCGACGCCGAGCCGAGCCGCCAGGCTCTCGTTCGCCAGGCCCCAGGGATGGTGATCGGCGATCAACAGCAGCGAACCCCCGCCCTCGATCCATGTCCGCACAGCGCCGCACTCGGCCTCATCGAACGCGGACCTGGCCGCCTCCGGGCTTCTCATCAAGGGGGCACCCTGGGCGTTCGCGACGACGAGGATCGAGCAATCCTTGAACACTTCAGGCGCGAACTTTTCCTTATTGGACGCAACCGCGTAGCCGTCGCTCTTGATCAGGTCGGTGAACGGCTTGTACCGACCCCCCGCCGTGTGAAAGTTGTTGTGTGCCTCGTCGATGAGAACCCGAGGATGATCGCTCGTGAACGCGGGTCGAGCGACCGTCGCGTCAAACTCGGGGTCCGCGAATTGCTGAGCGCTGACGACGGTCGGAATGCTCACGACCAAGGCGATCACGGACGCTAGACGAGCAACCCACACCATGGCTGGCCCCCGGTAGGAAGAACGAAACTCGCCCTGCCTCACCAGGATAGTCCCCCGCGCGCCCAGTTCACAAGAGGCTTGTCATCGCTCCGGCACCGGCCGATCCCGGCCGTTCAATCCAGGTGCTTCTCCTCGCGAGAACCGATCAGGACTCAACGCCTGGACAGCCCCGGGTCCCGATCAGAGCCATCCGCCATTCACGTTCTCACCGGTTGTGGACCCGTCCCCGGCGACTCGCCCAAGAACTGGGGAACCGAAACTCCCGCCGACGGCAGATGATTCCAGCTTGCCAGGCCAGGGTGGGTTTGCATCATGTACGCCCAATGGCCGATCTGGAGCGTCTGGATCGGTGATGTGAACATTTGATTTTCCATGGTCCACTTTCCGCGCTTGCGTACCATGGTCCCGTACCCCTCGGTGATGGAGGGGCTCGAGCCGCTCACGGTCGTGAAGGTCAGGAGGACCTTGCCTTCCGGTGTCACCGAGCCGATCATCGACGAGCCCGAAGGAGACGACGAGCCAAGTTGGGTGACGGTCTTGCCCCAGAAATAGCCATTGGCGTAGTCCGTGATCTGAAAGACGGTTTGGTCGAGCACGGGTGCGATCGTCTCGGTCGAGCTATTGAATAGCGTCGCGCTCAGGTTCGCGGTGGGAACGTACCAATAGCTGTTGGCGAGCCACGACCAGCGCCTCGGCGTCGGGTCGAGCACGACTCCCGCCTGGTGCCGGCACGAGACCTGGCGCGATTCGTGGGCCAATCCATGATCGTGGGTCTGTC
>JAJYAR010000468.1 GCA_021779435.1 bacterium | reverse complement strand
ACCCTTTGCCCCCCTCCCTCGTCATAATCTCTGTATGGCCACCCCGATGCGCAAACCAGTGCTAGTGCCGGAGTCTGATTTCACGGCCGACGCCCTCTTCCGCACCCACCAGCAGCGCATCGTGCGTCTGTGCCGGATGTTGCTGGGCAATCCCGACGATGCCGACGAAGTCTCCCAGGAAGTGTTTCTAAAGATGCTCGGCCAACGTGAACGCGGCCCCGAACCCACCGACTGGCGTGCATGGCTCACGCGCGTCGCCATCAACGCCTGCCACGACCGCCATCGTTCCGGATGGTGGAAATGGTGGAAGCGCGACGGTCGCGAACTCCTCGATACCGATTTGACCGCCCGCGATACCGTCCACGAGGCCATCAGCCACGAACAGACCGAGGCGCTCTGGCGGAGCTTCCGCAAGTTGACCCCGCGCCAGCAGGAAGTCTTCGTCCTGCGCCAGGTCGAGGGCTGGTCCACCCGCGAAGTCGCCGAGTCCCTCAGCCTTTCGGAGCAGGCCGTCAAACTGCAACTTTTTCGCGCCATGCGCCGCTTGCGCGAGGCCCTTCGGAGTGAACGATGAAACGCTGCCTTGATGAAAACGAACTGATACGGCTGTGGACCGCGGAGCCCGCCGAATTCCCCGACCTGCGCGCCCATCTTGCGCAATGTTCCCGATGTGCGACCGGCTACAAGCAGCTTGCCCGCGACGCCGGCACCATCGCCGGCGCCTTGACCGTCGCGGCCGACCACCTCAGGTGGCGCGACCGCGCCGCCACTCACGGCGCCTACGTCCGCCTCGGTAATCGCCGCCGCACCGCCGTTATCTTCAGCGGTGCGGCGGCTTTCGGCGGCGCCGCCGCCTTCGCCCTGATGCTTGCCCTCGGATGGCATCCGGAGCGCGCCGCTACCCGGCTCGCGCAGGCCTCCGCGAACTCGCTCGTCACGAACGGCGCCGGCAATCCCCCCGCGTCGGCGGGCGCGGTGGTGGCCGCCGAATCGCGGACAACCGCTCCTTTGAACAATGGCTCGCTCTATGAGGTTGACGCCATCGCGCGCGATCCGCTCGCCGGCCTCACCTATGGCGCCGCCGTCCAGGCCGGCAATTCGAACGCCGGCGACGACCTGCTCTTTTGTGTACCGGACGACGACGGCGCCATCTGCGGCTCATCCGCGGAACAGGGCTGGCCAATTATTTGAGAACTCAGGAGGTTACGCAGTTGAAACACAAACTCGGTTTAGTACTGGCTGTGGCGGCTCTGTTGATGTTGCCGTTGATGCCCCGGCTGGCGCGCGCGCAGATGCACGGCGGCGACCCGAAATCGTGCGGCATGATGAGCAGTGGAGGGATGGGGATGGGTCGTGGCGGCATGATGGGCGGCGGGATGTCGCCGCTGCCAATCTTCCTGCGCGCCGCCGACCTGACTCCCGCGCAGCAGGACCAGGTCAACAAAATCCTGCTCGACAACCGCACCGCCACTCAGGGCCAGTTCGAGCAGATGCACTCCGCGCGCGAGGCGATCGCCGCCAAGCTCTTTTCCACCGGCCCGGTGACCGCCAACGATCTCTCGGCGCAGACCCAGCAGATCGCGCAGGCCCAGCAGCAGATGTTGCAAAACGAACTTAACATGGCACTGCAGGTGCGCGCGGTGCTGACGCCCGCACAGCTCAAGAAGGTCTCGCAACTCCATGCGAAGTTCGAGAGTCTGCATAAGCAGATGCGCGCCCTGATGGGCCCGCCGCCCGGCGACGGCCCGCCGCCCCCGGACGCTCCACCGCCGCCTCCCGGATGATTCTCCTCGCGACCGCCGCGCTTAAATGGCGGTAGATACTGAATCCAGGTCCGAATTCCCCCCGGGCCTGGACGTCAGGTCGGCGGGCTCCCGGTCGGGGCTCGCCGACATTTTTTTACTTATTACCCTGTCGCCGCCTGTCATCCTGAGCGTAGCGAGTCCGCGAGCGGAGTCGAAGGATCTCGCGCGGTCCCTCGCGCGCCTCCCACAGCGGAATCAATCCACGCTGTCTTTCGAAACGTACCCGCTGATACCCTTGTTCGCCCCGTCCAGCACCTCGATCTGATACCCGTCGTCGTCGCTCGAGATCACCTTGATCGGCGTCCCGTTATCCACCTTCTTGGCGACCAGGCTGGCGCCCAGACCCCCGATCATCCCGGCCGGCCCGCCCTCGCTCTGCAGGCTCTTCAACCGCTCGAACGACGCCTTGTCCGGATAGACCGCGACCGTCGTATCGCCGCCATGCGCGACCAGCTTGTGACCGCATCCCGCCAGCGCCAGCGCCGCCGCCAGCATTGCCGCCCCAATAATAAATCGCCTGATTTTCACGATTTCATCTCCCCAGATGGTTACCCGCTCATTAGTCGCGCTGCCCGCACGATTTTGCGCCCGATCCCGTCGCATGATACTTTCTATGCTCTTGTCCGGGAAACCCCGGATACGGCACCATGCGAATCGGACTCATCTCGGACACCCACATCCCCGAAGCCTGCGAACATCTGCCGGCGCCGGTCTTCACCGCCTTCAGCGGCGTCGATCTGGTGATGCATGCGGGCGACGTTTACGTCAACCGCGTGCTGGATGAGTTGGCGGCAATCGCCCCGGTGATCGCGGCGCTCGGCAACGGTGACGAGGGCCTCGACGGCCATCGCTTCAAACTCGACCCCGACGCGCGTGTGTCCGGCGCTCATCTGCTCGAGATTGAGGGTGTCCGCGTCGGCCTCGCGCATGCGCTGCCGACCCCGGATGAGACCTCGGACGCCGTCTTCGAAAACGCGATGCATCGGCATTTCGGCGGCGTCGTGGACGTCCTCGTGATCGGCCACAGCCATCTCGAGGGGATCACCCGCTTCGGCCGGACCCTGGTCGTCAATCCCGGCAGCGCGACCCTGCCGCGCAACCT
>JAJYAR010000467.1 GCA_021779435.1 bacterium | reverse complement strand
CCGGATTTGCGGCCCGATCCCGCGCTGCCGGCGGACACGCGGCTGTGGGCGGCGTTGCAGCAGGCTGGCGGCGGGACGTGGGGCGGTTGCGTGTTTGACGTGGAGGAAATCGTCCGGCGGCTGGGCGGCGGCTGACGTCGTTACCGTCTTACCACCGAAACAAAAAACGGGGCGGAACGCGCGTTCCACCCCGTGGAAAGGTCGAAAATCGGTTCAGTCGAACGCGTGACCGGCGCAGCACAGGACGTTCTTGACCTTGTGCCGGACCAGGTCCTTCACGCGGGCGCGGGCCGGGCCGAGGTATTTGCGCGGATCGAATTCTTTGGGCGTCTCGGCGAAAACCTTGCGGATGCCGGCGGTCATGGCCAGACGGAGGTCGGTGTCAATGTTCACCTTCGTGCAGCCGGTGCGGCGGGCGATTTCGATGTCCGCCTCGGGCACGCCGGCGGCGTCTTCACCGAGTTTGCCGCCGTATTTGTTGATCTCCATCACCATATCCTTCGGCACGCTGGAGGCACCGTGGAGGACCAACGGATAATCGCCGAGGCCGGCGTTCATGAGGGCCTGCTTGATGGCCTTGAGGCGGTCGAGATTCAGGTGCTGCGTGCCCTTGAATTTATAGGCGCCATGGGAATTCCCGATGGCCACGGCCAGCGAGTCCACGCCGGTCTGCTTGACGAATTCCACGGCCTCGTCCGGGTGCGTGTAAAGGCCGCCCTTGGAGAAGCCGCCGCCTTCCTCGCCGTCGTCGTGCTGCGCACCGACAAGCTGGCCAAGTTCGCCTTCCACCACCGTGTTGTGCTTGTGGGCGTATTCCACCACCTTCTTGCAGACCTCGATGTTCTTGTCCAGCGGCAGGTGGCTGCCGTCAATCATCACACTGGTGAAGCCCTCGTCAATGCACTGCTTGCACAGCTCGAAGGAATCGCCGTGATCGAGGTGGACGGCGATGGGGATGGTGGTGACGCTGATGGCCGCCTCGATCAGCTTCTTGAGGTAAACCGGGTTGGCGTATTGCCGGGCGCCTTTGGAAATCTGGAGGATCAAGGGGGATTTCTCCTCCTCGCAGGCCTCGACAATGCCTTGCAGCAACTCCATGTCGTTCACGTTGAACGCCCCGATGGCGTATTTGCCTTTCAGGGCCTTGGCGAACAGGTCTCTCGTGTGTGTCAGTGGCATAACAATTCAGTTTCGTTTTGCAGACGTCACCGTGAGGTGACTGGCCGGTCAGTCTAAGACGGCGGCCATGAAAAGAAATACAAAAATGGGCGGGGTTGTTGCGAGGGGAACAACAGCATTCAAGCAATTGATGCTGAGACTCGTTGGAGCATCGCCAAGGTCGGGCGGCCGGTTGTCTGTGCCGGCGGTGGCGTGTCCTCCCCCGCATTTGGGCGCGGATCGTTCCCGGCCTTCTTGCGTTTCCCGTGCGTGCCCGGCAACGGAGACTTTGGCCGCAACGGCCCCTTGGGCCCCCCTGCCTGACGCTGCTCCGGGCGCACGCGCAGCGGGGAACACGCCGGACAGCCGCCTCAGCGATCCGGCCGCCGGCACCGGAACAGCGTGGGGCGGTGATCGTGATGATTGGCCGCGCGCGAAAAACCGTTGTTGTCCGTCACCAGCCAGAAAAAGTCCCGGTCCACGGCCAGACCTTCCATGAACCCCACCGGAAGGATGGTGTGATAGGCCGCGTCGCGTGCTTCCTCCATGGCGCGAAAATCGTATTGCGCCAGCACCCGGTGGCTTGCCGGATCCACCTTCAGCACCGTGCGGTCGCGCCGGCACAGCACGTAGAGCGCGCCGTCAAACCAGCACAGGTCGGAGTATTGCACGTCCCGATGCCGGCCGCCCGCGGGTCGCGCGACGAAATGATCCGTGACTTTCAACGTGGCCAGGTCCACGGCAATCAGCCGGCCCCAGCGCCGTTCGTTGGCCACAAACAACGTTCCGCCGTGAACGGCGATGCCTTCGAAGGACGCGTTGTTGTCCGTCGGATCGAAGAACCGCCGCACCGGCGTCCAGTCAATGTTCAGCCGTTCGACCACGCCGGCCGTCGGATCACAACGCAGAATCCAGCGATCCGCTTCCTCGCACAAATAAAGCCGGCCCGCGTCGTCGCGGGCGATGCCTTCGCAATCGTAGCGGCCGTGTTTGGCGGCGGCGAACGGCGCGAGCTGCGCAGGCGTGAAGCAATCCGTCAGCGGCGCGAGATCCGCGGCCCGGACGCCGGGCAGGAACTGAATCCGGTAAAGCGTCGGGCCGCGGTCGTTGACGGTCAGCAGGTCGCCGGCGGGCAATTCCAGCAGACCGGAGGCGTCGAACCGCTCGCCGTGCGGCAGGTTGAGTTGCCAGGTTTCTTCTGCCTGCAACGTGTAACGCGGCCAAGTGGCGGCGGCTGACGTTTCCCTGGCGGGTCGTGACGCGCAGCCGCCCGATCCGATGACCAACGAAAGTCCGGCAAGCAAGTTCAGGACACGACGCCACATGCGGCGGGTTCTAACAAAGCGGCGGTGGAAAACAAGCGCGACAGCGTTCGTTCCGCTGTCAGGTTTTTGTAATCGGCGAGATCCTTACGGCGTAGCCGCCTACGACGACATACTTAACGCCGCACGCGTTTAACAAGGCGATAAACGCGCGGTTGAACTGCCGCTCCGCGCGTTCCGCATCGGCAAACGACCGAAAACCTGCCCAACCTTTTCCATCGGCGCCACGCTAACAGCACCCACCGGCGCGAAACACTGTTTTCCGCGCGATGGGTTGAGCGGCTGCAAACCCGCTTGCGCCCACGGGCGACTCCGGGTTTCATCGGTCGCGTGAAAGCGTTGCAACTCGTCGCTCATGGAAATCCCGGCCGGTTCGAACTCCGCGATCTGCCCGACCTGACGCCCGGTCCGCAGGAAGCCGTGGTGCGC
>JAJYAR010000466.1 GCA_021779435.1 bacterium | reverse complement strand
AGATCGGCGTGTTCGCGGCCTATGTCTCGCGCCATGGCCATGCCTTCATCGACCGCGCCCTTTATCTGCCGAAAGCCTGGACCGACGACCCGCCGCGCCTGGCGGCGGCGCACGTGCCCGACGGGGTCGGCTTTGCCACCAAGCCGCGCATCGCAGTGGGCATGATCGAGCGGGCGTTGGCCGCGAAGGTGCCGTTCGCGTGGGTTGCCGCCGACACCGTCTATGGCACCGGCGAGGTCGAGCAGGTTCTGCGCCGGGCCGGCCGCGCCTATGTGCTGGGCATCACGAGCACGCACCAGGTCCGCTCCTGGGGCAAGGCCGAGCCGGTGGTGGGCACCGCCGAAGCGGTTGCGGCCTCCCGTCCGGCACAGGATTGGCAGCGCTTGTCGGCCGGCTCCGGCACCAAAGGGCCACGCCTGCACGAGTGGTGCTATGTGGACCTCGCCGATCTCGCGGCCGATGCACATGGCCGCGAGAAACACGAGGTCTGGACGCGCGGGTTGCTGATCCGCCGCCATATGGGTGATGGCGCCTTGGCGTTCTTCTCGACATGGTGTCCGGCCGGCACGCCGCTCTCGACGCTGGTCGCCGTCGAGGGCCACCGCTGGTTCATCGGGGATAGTTTCGAAACGGCGAACAATGAACCCGGTCTCGATCACAACGAAATCCGATCGTGGCACGGCTGGCATCGGCATGTCACGCTGGTGATGCTGGCCTTTGCCATGATGCAGAGCATTCGCCACAAGGCCAACACGATCACCGACACGCCGAAAGAAACCGTGCAACCAACGCGCTTGTTCGCTGGTCGCTTCAGGAAATCCGGCGCATAGCAACCCGGCTCGCTCGACGACGAATCAACCCCACCCACATCATCGCCTGGTCACTCTGGCGACGCGCCCAGCAGGCCGCGGCCCAAACCGCGCATCTTCAAAAATCGCAACTGTAGTGCTAGAAATGTCCCTTTGGGGCCGGGCGCCGGAGTGACGCTGTCCGAAGGGCTGCTGGCCCGCGCGCCGGCCAATTTGGGACGTTGTCGTCGCCAGGCTCGACAGCAAGGAGAGATTTGGGTCCCTTCGACCGATGCGCGCCTGGCCTGGTCTGGTACCGCCAGCCCCGGCGGCCTGGCCCCCTTTGCCGCCGCCGGGGGCGTCGGAAGCGTCATGAATGCTGCGCCTGTCGGTGCCGCTTCGGACGCCGGAGGCCGAGGGCGATCTCCAGCTGCCGGATCGTCTCTCGCGACACCGCGGTACCAAACCCGCATCGTTCCCCCGACCTCATCGTCACAAAAAAAGGAACATTCCGACTTTGCGGAAACGGGTCATCCCTGCTTTGCGGCAATATTGACATTCGCTGTAATCGCTTCCATAGTCGTCAATCGCTCGATCCGTTGGGATCGGAAGTTCACGCGAACGGATCGCTTCCTGCTTCACCTCCCTGGAGGTCGCGGATGCCGTGGGTTCCGATCTTGCCGCCACCGGGCATGCCCAGAGGGCCGCCGCTTCCGTCTGACGGATCGATCTCCACCGATCGCGCCCGCCCGGACCCGGTGGCGAAGGTCCCGCCCGAGCGGGTTCGCGAATCCTGCTGCTACAGTCTTACCCTCCCCCCCGCGCCCGACGCGACGCGGGTGGCGGTCGAGGAAACCTGCCGCTGGCGCGGTGAGCACGTCCATGGGCCGGCGCTGGCCGCATTTCCCTCGGTAATCGCGATCGAAGGTCGTGACGGCTCCGTTCGGACAGCCGCCCGGGAGTATGCGACCTCCGGTACGCCGCCGGCGGCGGGGACGGGCGCCGCATCGGCACCTGGACCCCGGGTCAGACGAAGACCGCGACCGCCATCCGGCGCGCCCGCTTCGAATCCCAGGACACCCAGGGTGTCTGGCATCGGCAGACCGGCACCCCCGACACCTGGGGGCGGAGGTGATCTCGACGCCGACGCCGTCGCAGATCGCATGGGACACCCCCAAGGTCGCGCGCTGCACCTTGGGTCGGGTGTTCGGCGTCCTGCCGCAGGACGGGTGGGTCGCAATTCCGCATTGAGCCGCCGCCCTGGCGGCCGGCGGCCGGGCGCGCCGGGCGCGCGGACCGGAACGCAGGTGGGTTTCGCAAGGGGAGATGCTCCATGAGAAAAGGCGGCCTTACAGTCGTGTCGCGGACCTTGAAAATCGCCGCGCTGATCGGTCTTGCGGGACTCGGCGCCGGACGTGCCGCGAGCGCGGCGGACTCCTGGTGCTGGATCGACGCCGCGACCGGGAAACCAATCATTACCTATCCGCCCGGCACGGAATTTCCGATGGCTGACCCGAATCATGTCTTCATCCCAGGCACCGGAAGGAATTTCGTCCGTGCATCCGACGGCACCTGGACCGACGCCGCGACCGGGAAACCAATCATTACCTATCCGCCCGGCACGGAATTTCCGATGGCAGACCCGAACCATGTCTCCATCCCGGGAACCGGGCGAAACTTCGTGAGGGTCCCGTGCCCGCCGCCCCCCGCCTCGTCGGCCACGGCATCGGTGTCGCCCGGCCTGGTGGGAGGCGGCTGGACAGGCGGCTACCTCGGCGGGGAGCTCGCGAAAAACTGGGGCCACGCCAGGACCAGGGAGACCTCGGAGGCTACCGGAGCCATCACCAACCAGTTCTCAGATTCCGGTGATCCGTTCTTCGGCGGCATCAACGTTGGCTTCGACTGGCAGCCCTGGCGGGCGCCGATCGTGATCGGCGCGGTCCTCGACGCGGACCTGGGCAGCGCCGACGTCCGGCATAATTTCGGCGGCGGGGCGTTCATCGGCTCGTCGGTGATCTTCACCGCCTCGGCCCAGCTCCGCGCCGGGGTGCTCGTGATGCCCGACCTTCTGCTCTACGCCCATACCGGCGTGGCCGTCGCCGACCAGCGGCTGCAGATCAATTTC
>JAJYAR010000465.1 GCA_021779435.1 bacterium | reverse complement strand
GTGGACATCGGTCATGATGAAGCCAGCGCCGACGCAGCCGATGCGGAACTCCCGGCACCGGACCACGACATCCGGCGCGAAGCCAAGCGCGTCGTTCATGGACTTCTCCCCAGGCTCCATGGTGGGTGACCCCCACTCATGCGGCGGCATGCCGTGCATGGAGGCATCATGTCACGGCATACGCGGGACAGAAAGTGATTTTGTTTGGTCGAAATCGCGTTGTGAATGAGGGTTTTTGATGCATTTTGGCCGCGCCCCAGCTAGGTTGGCTGCATTCAGAACGACATACGGTCAACCATGCGCACCACCATTGCCGACATCGCCCAAGCCGCCGGGGTTTCCACGGCGACGGTTGACCGCGTGCTCAACGGCCGCGCCGGCGTGCATGCGCGCACGCGGCGGCGTGTCCTCGCGGCGGCACAGGGGATCGGTTATCTCGACGGTGCCGCCGAGATGGAGGCGCCTGGGCAGGCGGCGGCGATCGATCTTGCCTTCATCGTCCCCGGCGGCACCAACACGTTTCTCGACGCGTTGAGTGGCTATTTGATAGAAATCGGCGAGCGGCGGGCGGACGAGGTGCGCCTGCACGTGCATCGCATGGAGGCGTTCGATCCGGAGAGCCTCGCCGCCGGGCTGCGGGCCTTGGCCAGTACGGTGGACGGCGTCGGGCTGATCGCGCTGGACCATCCCGCCGTGCGCACCGCGATCCGGGAGGCGGTCGCCGCCGGGACGACGATTGTCACCCTGGTGTCCGACATCTCCGACGTGCCGCGCCACTCATATGTCGGCATCGACAACCGCGCGGCGGGGCGCTTGGCCGGGCATCTGCTTGGCAGGTTCCTGCGGCGCAGCCGCGCGCCGGTGGCGATGTTCGCGGGATCGCTACGCTATCGCGGGCATGAGGAGCGTGCCTCCGGCTTCCGGCGCATCCTGGCGGAGGAGTTCCCCGACCTGACATTGCTGGAAACCCGCGAGATGCACGACGATCTCGACGAGTGCTTCCGCGAGACGACTGGCCTGCTCGCCAGCACGCCGGACCTCGCCGGTATCTATAATGTGGGTGCCGGCAATCGCGGGATCGTCCGCGCGCTGGAGGCGGCCGGGCGGGTTCGCGACGTCGTGGTGATCGGCCATGAGGTGACCGAGCACACGCGCCGCTTTCTGCTCGCCGGCGCGATGGACGCGGTGATCGACCAGAACCCGCAGCAGGAGGCCGAGGTCGCCGTCGAGGCGTTGCTGCAATCCATTCGCGGCGGCGGAAAGACACTCCGCGTGCCACCGATCCGCGCCCAGGCGATCTTCCGAGAGAACCTGCCGGAACCGTAGGCGGAACGGTCGCCTCTACCGGCCGTGGCGGGGGAATTCCAGTTCCAGGCGCTCGTGGATCTCCTCGAGCGCGTCATCGCTGATCCGGCAAAGGGTCAGCACCGCGTTCCGCAGGTTGTCGAAACGATGCACCTCGCTCAGGGCATGCGGGGCGCCGGTCCGGCGACGGAGTAACACCACGTCGCGCGTGTCGCGGACGAGCACGAAGACCGGCTCGTCTGCGCCCGGCGGCAGCACCGAGACCTGCTCGGGCGCGTCGTCGCGGTCGAACGCCACCCGCCAGCCGCCCAGGCCGGGTGCGGCGGCGCTCCAGCTTCGCACGAAGGCGACGTCCGACGGATGGAAGACCGGGGTGACGAGGGACAGTTTCGCATATGCTGGCATTCGGGGGGTTCCGCATCCAATGAGGATCGCCTGGATTGGGCACCCGCATCGCTAAAGGTTGGGTAAATGGGTACGGCAGAATCCCTCTACCGCTCGCCGCAAAGACGGCATTAACTCGTGCCATCCACGCGGGAAGAGGGATGTGCGATGCACGGAGATGGTCCAATGCTCGGGCGGCGCCAGGCGTTGCTGGCAGGTGCGGCGCTGGTCGCCCTCGGGGCCACGCGGGGGGCGTGGGCGGCGGGGGCGGACGGGCAACTGATCCTCGGCGTCACGCAAGAGGCGGTGAATTTCAACCCGCTGCTGTATGTCAACACCGGCGTCGAAACGTCCGTCGAGTTCATCGTGTTCGACGCGCTGTGGAAGATCGACCCGTCCGGCGCGTTCGTCCCCAATCTCGCCACCGAGATCCCGACGCAGGCGAATGGCGGCATCAGCCCGGACGGGCGGACCTGGACCATCAAGCTGCGCCCGGATGCCGCGTGGCACGACGGCACGCCGTTCACGGCGGCCGACGTGGTGTTCACGCTGGACACGCTGCTCAATCCCAAAGTCGTGGTGCGCAGCCGCAACGGCCATGAGCATGTCGCGAGCTACACGGCGCTGGACGACCACACCGTGAAGATCGTGCTGAAGGACGATTTCGCGCCCTATATGGTCTCCTGGCAGAAAACCAGCGTGATTCCGAAACATCTGCTGGCGAATGTGGCGGACATCAACACCGCGCCATTCAACACCCAGCCGGTCGGCACCGGGCCGTTCAGGTTCAAGAGCCGCGTTGCCGGCAGCCATATCGAGTTCGAGCCAAATCTGAAATACCATGGCGGCGCGCCCAAGCTGAAATCCCTGGTACAGAAATATGTGCCGGATCAGCAGACGCTGTACGCGCAGTTCCAGACCGGCGAGGTGGACGTCTACGACACGCAGGGTATTCCACCGCTGCTGTATGCCAAGGCCAAGGCGCTGCCCGGCTCGAAAATCATGTTGAGCGCGTCACCATTCGTCGAGTTCATCTATTTCAACTGCGGCAAGCCGCAGTTCTCCGACAAGAAAGTGCGGCAGGCGCTGTATCAGGCGATCGACAAGAAGGGCTGGATCGACGCTGTCTATTATGGCGTGCCGATCCCCACGCTCAGCTATCTGCCACCGAACCATTGGGCATATAACAAGGCGCTCAAGGATCCCGGCTTCGATCTGAAGAAGGCC
>JAJYAR010000464.1 GCA_021779435.1 bacterium | reverse complement strand
CGGCGTAAGCGTGGACTCGAGCGCATTGATGCGCGCGATGGATTTCTGGAAATCCCGCAGCAGCCGCTGGTTGCGACTCCCGAAGATCTTGGTGAGGAATGTCGAAAACATCGCGTGCCAGCCTGATCGGTGGCGCGGAGCGCATCCCGGCGAGCAAGGGCTCCACCGGTCGCCCCCGCGTCCGGGACGGAGGAAAACGAGGGATTATAGGGGCAGGGCAATGCCGCCCCCGCGTTTCCGTCCGGGATCTACTGGACGCTCACCGCTTCGGCCGGGCGCATGACTTTGGCGCGGACCCAATGGCGCCCCTTGCCCCGGAAGCCATGCTGCAACGCGGCCAGGTAGCGCGTCGGATCCTGCGGCACCTCGTGGATGCGCACCTCGAAATGCAGATGCGGTCCGGTCGAACGGCCGGTCGAGCCGACCTCGGCGACCTCCTGCCCCTTGCGGACGATGTCGCCGACCTTGACGTCGAGCCGGCTGGCGTGGCCGTAGAGGGTCGACAGGCCGTTGCCGTGGTCGATCTCGACCATGTTGCCGTAATCGGGGGTGCGCTGGGCGCGGACCACGACGCCACCGGCGGCAGCCAGGATGGGCGTGCCCTTCGGCGCGTCGAAGTCGATGCCCGGATGCAGGGACCAGCGGCCGGTGAACGGATCGAGGCGCTCGCCGTACCCCGAACCGATATAGCCGGTGCGCACCGGGGTTCCATGGGGCAGCAGCGCATCGCTCGCCTGATTCGCCACCAGTTCCGACTCGACGACGCGGAGGTAGTCGGAGCGCTGTTCGACCTGCCTGTCGACGCTCGCGACCTGCTGCTGCAGCTCGCCGATGCTCACCTGCCGTGCGCCGGGATCGATGGGGCCGCCCTCGCCCGGCAGCTCGCCGAAGCGGAAGGTTTCCGGATTGATGCCGGCAAGCTTGGAAACGCGCTCGCCCAGGGCGTCGAGGCGGAGCAGCTGGGCCTGCATCGTCCCCACCATCTTCGCCATCGCCGAGACCTTGGTTTGCGCCGTCATCTCGTCGCGCTGGATCTGGTCGTGGGCCATGAACGAAACGAGGTTTCGCACGTAGGGAATGTGCCCGGTGACCGCCAGCCGGACCGTCACCGCGAAAATGACGGCGGTCGTGGCGAAGACCAGGAAACCGAACCCGGCAAACGCGGCGAAAAACCCGGTGCGGGTGAGATGCACCGTCCGCGCGCGCGACAGACGCCGATCCACAAAAATAATCTGCACAATCCCTCCCCACGCCGGGCATGACCTGCTCGGCTACGATTGTTTTCCGTTATACGGACCGGCCCGCCCGGTTCCAACCCCTCGAAACAGGCAAGCCCATCGGATGAACGTCCCCTCCCGCCGCCTGGACCGCATTCTCACCGACCATGCGGTCACCGCGTCGCTGCTGGCCCGGGTTGCCGCCGGACAGGCCGCGGCGCAGGCCATCGCGCCCCTCCTGTCCGAACTGCTCCCGGGTTTCGACCCGCTTCGGCCCGGCGCCTGCGACGTGCGCGGACGCACCCTGCGGATCTGGCTGCGCTCGAATGCGCAGTCCACGAAGTTGCGGCAAGCCAGCCCGCGCCTGATCGCAACCCTACAGCAGCGAGGGTTGGACATTAGCGAAATTCGCTTCGGGATTCAACCGCGGAATCGCCCCGGGTCGGCCGCGCCCTCGCCGGGCGAGGATGTGCAAGCCCGTGCGCAGCGCCAGCGCAGCCTCCAGAATGCACTGGCGTTTTCGGAGAAGTTAGCGCCCACACTTCACGACGGAACCCTGCGGGAATCGGTACGCAGGCTACGCCGGACGGTCGAACGGCGCCTCGCCGAAACCGGCACGGCGGAAAAAGGCTAGCGCGTCGCGCGAGGATCCGATCGCGGCGATGCCCGCCTAGGCCGCCGATCCCGCAGGGCGGAACGCGCGCGGGGCCCGACTGGCATCCTCGAAGCGGACGATCTCGTAGGACTCGGGGTCCGCCAGCAACGCCCGCAGCAACTGGTTGTTGAGCGCATGGCCGGAGCGGTGCGCGCGATATGCCGCCATCAGCGGGTGCCCGAGCAGGTACAGGTCCCCCAGCGCATCCAGGATCTTGTGCTTGGCGAATTCGTCGCCGCTGCGCAGGCCGTCGGTGTTGAGGACCCGATACTCGTCCATCACGATCGCGTTCTCGAAACTGCCGCCGAGCGCAAGACCCGCCGCCCGCAAGGCCTCGACCTCATTGACGAACCCGAACGTGCGGGCGCGCGACACCGCCGCAACGTAGTCGTCGCGATCGAAATCGACCTCGACGTCCTGCGTCGTCGAATCGATCGCCGGGTGGTTGAAATTGATCGAAAACCGCAGCTTGTAGCCGAAATGCGGCTCCAGCCGGGCCCACTTCGCCTGGTCGCCGCTCCCTTCCCGCACCTCCACCGGCTTGCGCACGCGCACGACGCGCCGCGCCGCCGCCTGTTCGGCGATGCCCACCGAGCGGATCAGGAACACGAAGCTCGCCGCGCTCCCGTCCATGATCGGGATTTCCGCCGCATCGACGTCGACGTAGCAGTTGTCGATTCCGAGGCCGGCCAGCGCGGACATCAGATGCTCGACCGTGGCGATGCGGACGCCGCCCTGGTCGAGGGTCGATGCCATGCGGGTATCGCCGACCGCCATCGCGGACACGGGGATCTCGACCACCGGATGGCAGTCGGTCCGGCGAAAGACGATGCCGGTGTCCGGCGGGGCGGGACGCAGGACCAATTCGACCCGCGTTCCGCTGTGCAGGCCGATGCCGACGGTGCGCGCAACGGCGCGTAATGTATGTTGTGCAACCATGTTCGGGCAGAATTCTATCGTCCGCTTTTCCAGGAACCCGCATATGCCTTTGTTACGGAGCGTTTCTTCCTCATTTTTCCCGACGCGCGCCGGAATCGCCGGGGCTCTGGTGGCGGC
>JAJYAR010000463.1 GCA_021779435.1 bacterium | reverse complement strand
CGACGCCGACCTCGACGATGGTGAAACCGGCGCGCGGGTCGCGCCGGCGGCTGTGCGACCGGCGGGAACCGTTGTTCGTTGGGTTGACCATGACACCAGCATATCGGCACGCGGCTCGGCCCGGTAGGGCCATTTGGGCCCGGAAACGGCCCTACGCGGCGCGGCAGCCGCGCCGCGAACGTCCAACATTGAACATCGAACGTCCAACGTCGAAGTCCGGAAATCTCCCTGGGAGCGCGGGCCGCTGGCCTGCCGGAGCGAGGCACCGGGGCTGTGGACCCCGGCGGCTGGCGCCGCCGAACGTCCAATTCAACATTCAATTCAACGTCCAGCGTCGAAGTCCGGACCGTCAAACCGCGGCAAGCGGGTGTCTCGGTGTGTGCACCCGGTATTCAGGTGACTGGTGTAGCCGGGGTCCACAGACCCCGGTGCTTGGTCTGCATTCAGAATTCTGCCGGAATCGGCCGAGCCGCCGCGAAAAAGACCCTTGACTCACTCGCGGGGCTTTGAGTCTTTGACCGGCTCCGATTCGTCATACCACCATGGCAAACACCAAATCAGCCATCAAGGCCGCCCGCAAAACGCAACGCCTCACGCTCCGCAACAAGACTGTCCGCACGGGCCTGAAGACCTTGCAGAAGAAGTTTGAAGCGGCTGTGAAGGCCAAGGACGCCGCCGCCGCCAAGGCCGCTGGCGCCGCCTACGCCTCCGCGATGGACAAGGCGATCAAGTCCGGCGTCGTGCACAAGAATGCCGCGTCCCGGGCGAAGGCCGCCGTCGCGAAGTACGTCTTCGCGAAGTAAGCGCTTCGTAGTCCTCCCTTTCCGCCCCGCCTGCCGCGTGCATGCGGGGCTTTTGCTTTGCGGCGCAGCAGGAGGCCTGCGAACGCAGGTTGGCCGCCCCCCGACGCCAAACCATGTGAACCGCGAAGGGCGCGAATAGGCGCGAAGGTCCGGCGCCGTCCCTCGCCTTCGCGCTCGTTCGCGTGCTTCGCGGTTGCCCGTGCCTTGGTTTGAAGGTGGTTCAAGCTCGGGATTCAGGTCCAACGTGGGCCCGCCGTATATCGGTCTTTCCAGCAGCCTCCGTCCGCTCCGTTGTCTCCTGTGAAAAGCATCGTCGGCTTCGGAGGCTTGAATCGCCGTCCCCGAGGCGAGAGCGTCTGTGGCGTGCCGTCCCATCCCCGTAGACAATTCCTATCGTGGCATTCTCCCTTGGTGCCGCAGGCGGTTTCGATGCTGGCGGGTGCTTGGAGCGGTCCGGAACCTCTCGATCTTTCACGTGCGCTCGCGATTGTTCCGACCCGCCAGTCGGGCCGCCGGCTGCGCGAAGCACTGGCCAGTTACGCGGCGGACAGGCAGGCGGCGGCTTTTCCGCCGCGTGTGCTCACGCCCGAAGCGTTGATCGGGAGCTTCGTGCCGCCCGGCTCGCCGTCGAAGGTCGACCGACTCCTCAGCTGGGTCCGGATATTCCGCGAGGTCGATCTCTCCGAATATCGAGAGGTGTTTCCGATCGATCCGCCGGGCCGGGATTTTGTTTGGGCGCTGCGGCTCGCCGAGCGGTTTTGCCGGCTTCAGAGCACCCTGGCGGAGAATCGGCTGCGCATCGGTGATGTCGCGGACCGCGCCGGCGACGGCTTTCCCGAACTCGAGCGCTGGCGTCAGCTCGGCGCACTCGAACAGCTGCAACTCGCGCAGCTCGCAACCGCCGGGATGGCGGCCACGGACGCGGGTGCGGCGCCAAGGCGGGCTCCGGCATGGTGGAGTGAAGTCGAGCGCGTTGTGATCATCGGCACTCCGGATCCGCTGCCGGCGGCGCTCGGCCTCCTGGACGAGGAGTGCGGCGCGCGCACGATCGACCTCCTGGTGTTCGCTCCCGACGAGGAGTGCGCGCTGTTCGATGCGTGGGGCCGTCCCAACGCGGCGGACTGGGCGACCCGTGTCCTGGAACTGCCCGACTTCGAGAACCGCGTCCGCGTGTGCGTCGACCCGGGGGACCAGGCGTCGCGCATCGTCGCGCTCGCCAGCGATTACCAGCGCCGTGCAACGTCTCCCGGCGCCGGAGCCAGCGCATCGGCCGACGGCCTGCTTGCGCTGGGCATTGCCGATCCTGACGTCGTGCCGGTGCTCGAGTCCGAGGCGGCGCATGCGGGCGTCGCTGTCTTCAATCCCGAAGGTGCGCCGCGCGCCGGCTGCGCCCTTTCGCATCTACTCGGTGCGCTCGCGGCCCTGGTTCGCACGCCGGGGATCGAGTCCGTGGAGGCCCTCGCGCGCTGTCCCGAGGTGCTGGCGTATCTCGGTGAACGTTGCGCCGGCTTTTCGGCGGCGCGGTTTCTGGCCGGCCTCGACGACCTGCGCCGCAGGCATCTTCCCGGAGATCTTGCCGCCGCGCGTTCACACGCCACCGGCGCACTCGCGGCGGCGCTCGCCGAAATCGGCGCGCTGCGGGAGGCACTCGGGAATGCTGATTTTCCGCGCAATCTCGCCGCGGTGCTCGGTGCGATCTTCGCCGGCGGCCTGCCCGAGTTGACCGACGGCGATGCCGGGCGGCTGCGGGAGGACGCGAGGGCCTGGACGGAAACGGTGTGCGAGTGCGCCGCCGCGGCGGAACGTTTCGGCGGGCTGGCGCCTTCGGAGGCCTGGGAGCTCGCGCTCAGGATCTTCGGCGAGAGCCTTGGCACCGGTGAGAAGCCGGCGGATGCGTACGAGCTGCAGGGCTGGCTTGAACTGCTGTTCGAGGACGCGCCGCACCTGGTGATTGCCGGTCTGAACGACGGCTTCGTGCCCGAGGCCGTTTCCGAGGATCCTTTCCTGCCGGAGTCGTTGAGGTCGCGGCTCGGACTCAAGACAAACGCGGGCAGGTTTGCGCGTGACGCGTACCTGCTGCAGGCGCTCGCGGCCTCGCGGGCGGGCGTGGGCCGCCTCGATCTGCTCGGGGGCAGGACCTCCG
>JAJYAR010000462.1 GCA_021779435.1 bacterium | reverse complement strand
TGGCGCCCTCGCCGGCGCCCTGGCCGGTTTCGCGTGCGCGGGGCTCGGCTTCTCCACCATATTTCCGATCCTCACGTGGCGGGCCGGCCGCGTTTCCGGGGTCGCGCCGCAAGCCGGGATCGCCGCCGTCACCGCCATCGGCTACTCCGGCTTTTTGATGGGACCACCAATTATCGGTCTACTCGCCCAACTGAGTTCCCTGCGCCTGGGCCTCTGCGTCATTCCGTTGCTCAGCGTGATCGCCGCGGTTCTTACCCGGACGGCGCTCGCGCCGGTGACGGATCTGCGGCCGGTCCCAGGCGGTTAAGACAGGGCGTCCTCCTTGCTACATTAGGGATTGATTATGTTTCGCCCGTCTCTGTCGCAAACGGAACTGGAAGCCAAGGCTCTCAGAATCCGGCGGAAGATCGTCGAAATGATTACCGCGGCCAAGTCGGGCCACCCGGGCGGCTCGCTGTCGGCGGTGGAAATCCTGGTCGCCCTCTTCTACGGCGTCCTCCGGCACGACCCTTCCAACCCGAAGTGGGACGACCGCGACCGCTTCATTCTTTCAAAAGGCCACGCGGCGCCGGTGCTCTACTCCGTGCTCGCCGGCTGCGGCTATTGTGAGTGGGACTCGCTCGACACGCTGCGCCGGCTCGGCTCCGTTTACCAGGGTCACCCCGATGTCCGTTTTCTCCCGGCGCTTGAAGCCTCGACCGGTTCGCTCGGCCAGGGACTCTCGCTCGGCATCGGCATGGCGATTGCCGCGAAACTGGACGGCCGGCCGTCCCGCGCCTATGTCGTTCTCGGCGATGGTGAGATCCAGGAAGGCCAGATCTGGGAGGCGGCTATGTTCGCCGGCGTCCGCCGCGTTGACAATCTCGTGGCCATCGTCGACTACAACCGGATCCAACTCGACGGGTTCGTCGCCGACATCCTGGATGTCGAGCCGCTCGCCGACAAATGGCGTGCCTTCAACTGGAACGTGCTCGAAGCGGACGGCCATTCGATCCCCGCGCTGCAAGCCGCGTTTTCTCAAGCCGCCGCCACGAGCGGGAAACCCACCGTCATCCTCGCCCATACGGTCAAAGGCAAGGGAGTTTCTTTCATGGAGAACAATCCGAAGTTCCATGGCACGGCGCCTACGCCGGACGAGTTACAGCGCGCGCTGGCCGAACTGGTATGAATCCCATGGCAACCACCACCGGAGTTGAGTTGAAACTCGGCCTCGCCACCCGCGAGGCTTTTGGCCAGGCGCTGGTTGAACTCGGCCGCGAGAATCCGAATATCGTCGTCGGAGACGCGGACCTTTCGAAATCCACTTACACGAGTGCCTTTGCGAAGGAATTTCCGGACCGGTTCTTCGAATGCGGAATCGCCGAGGCGAACCTGATCGGCATCGGCGCCGGCCTGGCTTCGTCCGGTAAGATCCCTTTCGTGTCGAGTTTCTCGGCATTCATTTTGAACAAGGGCTTCGAGCAGTTGCGCGTCACGGCCGCCCTCCCGAACGTGAACCTGAAGGTTGTAGGGACGCATAGCGGGATTTCGATCGGTGAAGACGGGCCGTCGCAGATGAGCGTGGAAGATATCAGCCTCGCCTGCTCGCTCGCCGGCTTCACGGTGCTCTGCCCGGCGGATGAGCACGCCACCCGCGCGCTGGTCCGCGCCGCCGCCGCTCACCGCGGTCCGGTTTTTCTTCGCATGGGCCGCGCCAAGGCGCCCATCCTTTACTCGTCCGAAGCCACCTTCGAGATCGGCAAAGCGGTCGAGGTCGCGCCGGGGCGGGACATTACATTCATCGCCACCGGCCTGCTCGTGGCGGAGGCATGGAAAGCATCCGTCATGCTGCGCAGGGAGGGCGTCTCGGCGCGCGTGCTCGATATGCATACAATCAAGCCGCTCGACCGAGAGTCCATCGCCCGCGCGGCGCGGGAAACCGGCGCCATCGTCGTGGCCGAAGAGCACCTGGCGGACTCGGGCCTCGGTGTGCGTGTTGCTCAGGTTGTTGCTGAAACGTATCCTTGTGTCATGGAGTTCGTAGGCATTCAAAATACCTACGCAGAGTCGGGCACTCCCGACGGTTTACTCGACAAGTACGGGCTGCTAGCCCGTGACTTGATCGCCTCGTGTCATCGGGCGCTGAAGCGAAAACGGTAGACGGCGCACCCGGGGTGCGCTGGAGCCGAATTCTTTCACGGTGGGAGGACATGGCGATCCGAATCCTGATTGCCGAAGGCCACCGGATGATGCGGGACGGACTCGCATCCATCCTCCGTCAGGCGGGCGGCTTTGACGTGGTGGCCGAGACGAGTGAAGCGGAGGAAACCCTCCAGGCGTTCCAAGGCTGTCTCCCCGATGTAGTCCTTCTTTCGATGGGACTCAAGGGCGTGAGCGCGGCGGACATCGTTCGTCTTCTCGTTCAGCGCAAGGCGGACGCGCGTATTCTACTGCTGGCCGCCGATGAGCCACGCCACAAGCTGAACGAAGCCCTGTCGGCCGGCGCTCTCGGTCTGCTTTCGCAAGCCGCCACCGAGAATGACCTGCTCGAGGCGATCGGCGTCGTCGCCCGCGGCGGCTCCTACGTCTACACGCCTCATCTACCGCCCTCCCAACCTCCTGCCGCCCCTTCGCCGAAGGCGTCGATCGAACAACTGTCCCCGCGCGAACGCGAGGTCCTCCGGCTCATCGCCGACGGAAAATCGAGCAAGGAGATCGCCAATCTGCTTAGCCTGGAAGTGGAGACTGTGCGAAGCTACCGGAAGACGATGATGAAAAAACTCGGTGCTTCCAATGCCGCCACCGTTACGCTTGCAGCCGTTGCCGCGGGCGTCATGGGCGCGAGCGGCGAATCCAGCCCGGCCGCCGGTCAACCCCGCGCTACGGAGCGCAACGACTCATGACTACCCTCCGGCTTGCTTCGTCCCCGTGGGGACCGCTCCGCGTGTGCGACGCACACATCCACTTCC
>JAJYAR010000461.1 GCA_021779435.1 bacterium | reverse complement strand
GCTGCGGGCCCTGCTCCCGGAAAGAGTGGTGTGGCTCGTCCTGACGTTCCATGCCGAGCGTCTGTTTGCGCGCATCGCCTCGTTCGATCCGCGCCGCCATCCCTGGCGCTTCGCCTCCGCGGCGGGAATCGCCGCCGGTTCCTGCCTCTGCCTGGCCGAACTGCACGAGGGGTTGCCCCCGACCCTCCCGGTGGGGCTGCTGGCCACCTCCATCTTCCTCGCCGGAGAGACCCTGGCCGTGCTGCTCGGCTTTGCCCTCCTCGGGGGCTACCTCGGACTTCGCCCTCCACTTCGCGCCCGGCGTTGAGCTAATACAGAATCGACGGCAAATACGCGCCCTGCGGCTCGTGGTACAGGCCCATCGTCATCAAAGTGAGCGGCTGCACGATGCGGAGGCCCATGTCGAGGCACCACCGGAGCAGGTCCGAATTGCGCGTGGGGACAAGGATGCCCGGACCGAGGAATCGTTCGGCTTGGGCGATGAGCGCTTCAATGTCGGGGTTGGCGAGACCCGCGGCATGGCCGAAGAACGCGAGAGCGGTGGCGTAACCCGTGATGCGGCCGTCGCGTTCGACCACGCGCGCCGAGCCCATGCCGATGGCGTCGGCGAGTTCACCACCCCGGTCGTGCCCGTGCACCTGCATGCAGACGCGGCTGCACGCTTCCAGGTCCTCCACACGCGCCGGACGGACGCGGCAGCCTTCGACGTGCTTGCCGATCGGCGGCCCCTGGAGCGTGACCAGCGGCTCCCGGACATTGAACCCAAGCTTCGTGTAAAGCGAGAGGGACCGGTTGTGATAAGCGGCCTGAACCAGCCGCACCCCGGCCAGCGCTTTCTCGCGCGTCCGCTCAATCACGTCCTCCATCAGTCCCCGCCCGATGCCGGTGTTCTGGACATCCGGGTCTACCGTGACCGGACCGATGCCGCCCACCGGAGACCTCTCGTCCAGGCAGTTGCTGCCCACAATGCGGCCGTTCTGCTCGGCGACGATGCAGTAGAAGCTCGGGTGGGAGAACATGCCGGCCAGCAGGTCGATAGCAACCTCGACGGAGGGCATGTCGGGCGGAAAGGCGTGTTCGATCGCGATGCTGTGGAAGGCCTTGTAGCAGATCGTGCCGCACACGGGAGCGTCTTCCGGCGCGGCTCTTCGAATGGTCACCGCGGGGCGGGCGGCTTGGGCGGGCTGCGATGCGGACGGCATGGGAGCGCCTCCAACAAACTTCGGATACACGTCATTTTACGCGCAACCGGCGCGGAGTGGAAAGCGCCGCTTGCCCTATGGACCCGGTTTCCGCAAGCTTTACTGCCGCGGCGGGCAGCACGGCATCGGGCCGCGCCCGCCCATACCTCCGGCCCATTCCGGCCGGCCCGTCTTGTCGCGGAGTGTCAGCGTCTTGCCGTCCTTAACCACTTCCCGCGCAATCACGTATTCCTTGTCGTTGATCTTCACCTTCGAGCCCGTGACCTCGACTTCGTCACCCTTGGCGAACGAAAAGCCCTTGCTGGTGAGGAAGTTCGTCGGCCCGAGCATCGCTTCCACCGTCGCATCCGCCGTTTTCACCATGAGATGCGTACCCATCCACATCCCGCGCGTGCCCTGCGTCACTTCGTCCACGGCGCCTTTCAGCGTGGTTTCCGTCTTCGGGTCGTACATCCGCCCCATGCCGGGCCCCGGTTGCGCCTCTGCCATCACCGCGCCGGCAACGGCAAGCGCTGCCGCCGCCAGCCACACATTCCAATGTTTCATCGGCTCGCTCCTTCTGCGTTTTTGTGCTCCGTCAAACTGAAGCCGCAAGCCAGGTGCCATTCGGGGAGTCAGCCCGCAATTGAAGCGCCCAGAGCGTCCAGGAACGCGGCGGAGGGCAAAATTTCGCGGAGCGGTTCGAAGATTTGAATCGAGGCGTTGGCGTTCAGGCGGCGCCCCGGCAGCTTCGCGAATGGTACTCGAGAAAGGCGCGCGCGGCGTCGCGGCCCATCGTGCGTTCGAGGATCGCCGGGCGCGTGCATGTAAGGTCGGCCACGACAAGACCGTCAAGCGCGTTCGAGAACTGACGGTCTACGTTCAGCGCCACCAGACGCGCTCCGAGGTTCAGATACTGGCGCAGCAGCACCGGCGCCCCTTTGCCGTCCGTTTCCAGATCCGCTACCCAGGCCGAGAGTTCGTCGAATTCGGCCGGTGCCGGTGCTGGCCGCAATCCAAGCCTCATGCGGCGGAACGGGCGCCGTGGGCGAACCAGGCGGGCCAGCTCGGGGGCGAGAACCGCGTCTTCCAGATAATCGGCGATCAGACGGCGCGAGGCCGCCTGATAGTCGTTGCTGATGCTGACCGGGCCGAACAGAGTCTTGGCTTCCGGCCGCGCCGCCACCATCGCGCCGATCGCTTTCCACAGCAGCAGCAGCGGCGCGTAGTTCTTCTGGTAGTCCGGATGGACGAACGAGCGGCCGAGTTCGAATGCCGGTCCCAGGCGGCGAAGAAACTCGCTCCCATAAGAAAACACCGTGTGGGTGTAAAGGCCGGCGGCGCCGCGGGAGGAAACGATGGCATCGGTGGCGCCGATGCGATAGGCGCCGGCGATCTCACCCTTGTCGCGGTCCCAGAGAAAGAGGTGCCGATACCAGGCGTCGAAGCGGTCGAGGTCGCGCTCGAGGCCCGTTCCTTCGCCGGCCCGCCGGAACGTCAATTCTCGAAGGCGGCCGATTTCAGGCAGGATCGACGGCAGTTCCGCTGCGCCGGCGGCGAACGCGGCGAGCGGCCCGTGAGACGCCAGACAGCGCCCTTCGGGAAGGCGGGCGATGTCCTCGGCCAGTTTCAACCGCTCGATAGCCGGGGCAAGCGGCGCCTGCGGCCGCGCCGCGCGGCGGGGAATCGCAATGCGAGCGCGGCGAGCCCCATCGCGGCGGGCAAGCAGGTAGACACGCTCGCGCAGATGCCCGGTCAATGCTTCCGCA
>JAJYAR010000460.1 GCA_021779435.1 bacterium | reverse complement strand
ATTTATTGTATAACTCGCATATCAATGCAGAACGGATGCTCCCGGAAGGGGGAGGCGGCGGCTAGGCCCGACTCGATCGGGCATCGAAGCAGACCGAAACGCTCACGCCCCCCGCGGTCTCCACGCGCAGGCTACCCCCGATCTGTTCGACCAGCATCCGGATCAGGGTGAGCCCCATGGAGCCCGAGCTCCGGAAGGCCGCGGCATCCGGCAGCCCCACCCCGTCGTCCGCCACGACCAGGCAGGCCGTGCCGTCCTTCTCTTCCAGACTGACCGATACGCGGCCCTCAGCCTCCGAAGGGAAGGCATGCTTCAGGCAGTTCGTAAGCAGCTCGTTGAGGATCAGGCCGAGCGAGATGGCCCGTTTCGTTTCGAGAACAACCTTCGCGGCCCGTATGTCGAGGCGTATCCGGCCGGAATCGAGGGTGAAGGCGGCGAAGATCGAAGGCGCGAGTTCCTCGATGTAGCGCCCGAAATCTATCGTCTCGAAGTCCTCGGAGAGATAGAGGCGCTCGTAGATGGCCGCCAGGGCGCCGATCCTGGTCTCGGTGTCCGTGAACACGTCGACCGCCCTCTCGTCGGAAAACCCGCCCTTCGCCACGGCGATGAGGCTGGAGACGAGGGTGAGGGTGTTCTTGACGCGGTGCTGCAGCTCCTTCATGAGGGTGGCGCGGTTTTGCGCGAGCTCGCGGAGCTTGTCTTCGCGATTTTTCCGCTCGGTGACGTCGCGGAGAACCAGGAGGAGTCCCGCCCGATCGCCGCCGTCGCCGCGCAGGATCTCGGCGTTGATCTCGACGAAGAAGGAGCTTCCGTCGCGCCTCCGCGCGAGAAAGGCCCGGCTGTCGAGCGCTCCACCCCGGGCGATCAGGTCCAAGGCGGCGCGGGCCTTGTCCTGTTCCTCCGGATCGAGGAACTCGAGGTAGTTCCTGCCGAGCTCCTCCTCGACGCTCTCGAAGCCGAACAGCTCTGCGCATCTCGACGAGGCGAACTCCACGCGGCCCTCCATCGACAGGACGACGATCCCGTCGGGAGAGGCCGACACGATGGCCGCCAGCCGGGCCTCGCTCGTCCGCAGGAGCCTTTCGGTCCGGTGCACTTTCGTGACGTCGGTGGTGAAGGCGGTGGCGCCAATCACCGCCCCGCGATCGTCGCGGAGGGGATTGTACAGGGTCTCGAAATAGCTGTCGCCGGTCTCGTAGTGCTCCACGACCCTGACCGGCTCGCCCGAGAATGCCGTTTGATAATACCCTATCGAGCTTTGCAGATAGGCGTCGGTCGAAAGGGTTCTCAGAAGATTGTCGCCCGGACGCAGATCGATCCCGAGGTCCCCGGCCTTCCTGTCGTGATACGACCGGTTCAGATAGAGACAGCGGTAGTCCTTGTCGATGGAGACCACCAGCATATCGGCGGAGCCTTCGATGCTCGAGCGCAGGAGCATCTCGGTCCGCTTGAGCCGGTCTTCCGCGATCCTGCGTTTCGTCGCCCGCGGCGCGACTCCGGTGCGCCGCCTCTCGGCAAGCCCCCGGCCGATCCGCCCCTGGGCGGCGAAGAGCTCAAAGATCTTTTTAATGTGCGACATCTGCGCGCCCCCGCAACGGCCTGCCCGCGCCCGTTCCACGTCTCCGGACGCCGTCGGCCACAGCTCAATAATAGACCGGCCGAGTTCCGGACGCCAGAGCGAAAGGCTTTGACGAACCTCGCGCGGCTATATATTATGTCCGTCATGTTGTTCATCGACCGAAGCGACGGCAGGCGGGTGCGCGGCCTGCCGGGGTTCAACGCCATCATGCCCTACCTAATGCGCGCCAGGAACGAGTCGGCGGTCTATTTCGCCAAGGATATCGACGTCGAGAACGCGATGCGCTATGTGCACCGCAAGAATACCGAGGAGGGCGGCACGCGCTTCTCGCTGTTCGGCGTCATCCTCTCCGCGGTCGTGCGGACGATCGCCCTCAAGCCGAGGATGAACCGCTTCGTCCATCGGCGGGGCATCTATCAGCACAAGGACCTCACCGTCTCCTTCATCGTCAAGAAGAAACTCACCGAGGAAGCGGCGGAGTCCAACGCCAAGATTTCGTTCGATCCGGCGGATACCGTCTCCGAGGCGATCGACCGGATCAACCTCGGCATCGAGGCCGCGAGAGGCGCCGAACTCGGCGCCGACGACCGGGAAGTCGAGATGGCGCACCGCATTCCCTTCGGCAAGGCGATAGCCACCGGCGGATTCCGGCTCCTTGACCGCTTCAATATCGCGCCGGCCGGCATGATCGGGACCGATCCGCTCTACACCTCGATCTATTTCGCCAACCTGGGGAGCATCGGACTCGACACCCCGTTTCACCATCTGTACGAATGGGGCACGGCCAGCGTCTTCGTGGTCATGGGCAGGATGTTCCAGAGGGACGTCCCGCGATCCGACGGATCCTCCTCGAGGCGCCACTTCATCAACTTCAAGGTTTCGCTCGACGAGCGCATCGGCGACGGCATCTACTTCGCCCACGCGGCGGCCCTCTTCCAGCGTTTCGTCATCCATCCCGAACTGCTCGAGGCGAAGCCCGACATGGAAGCCGTGGAAAGCTAGTCCCGCGGGCGGCGCGGGTCGCGAAAGGAGTCGGTCATGGAAAGCTACGTGTTCGACGAGGAGCCGGGGTTTTGGCGGATCATCAAGCTCCACAAATTCCGCCGCACCGCCGGCGTGGCCTTCGACATCATGCCCATGGAGGCCCTGCCGAGGATCGACGGCATCGACCGCGTCCTGCATCAGAAGCGGGCCCTGTCCCCGGGCTCGGCGGGAGGCGTGGAGCGCCCCTGGTACGTGCACACGCACCAGGAGGACAACCTCATCGTGCTCCAGGGCAGGCGCACCGCCGAGATCTACACGCTCAAGCACAGGCGGGTCGAGACTTTCGCGGTGACGCCCGACTACGTCGAGCACAACGGGAAAGTGGTCTA
>JAJYAR010000459.1 GCA_021779435.1 bacterium | reverse complement strand
TCCGATCTCGTGCGCGATTCACCAAAGCGGGAGGCTCGTGCTAGAATCCTCCCTACCGCAGCGCGTAAGGAGTCCTCATGCCACCCACTCGTATCGTCGAATGCGTGCCCAATTTCTCGGAAGGCCGCGATCGGAGCGTCATCGACGCGATCGCCCGAGCCATCGCGAGCGTCTCGGGCGTCTCCCTGCTCGATGTCGATCCCGGAGCGGACACGAACCGCACGGTGTACACCTTCGTGGGCGCGCCCGAGGCCGTGGCCGGCGCGGCGCTCCGGGCCGCGGTCGCCGCCTCCGCCCTCATCGACATGTCCAAGCATGCCGGCGCGCACCCGCGCATGGGCGCGCTCGACGTCTGCCCCTTCGTGCCGGTGTCCGGCGTGAGCATGGAGGAGTGCGTCGCGCTCGCGCGCCAGCTGGGCGAAGACCTCGCCCGCGAGCTGGGAGTTCCGGTCTATCTGTACGAGAACGCCGCGACCCGGCCGGAGCGGCGCAGCCTCGCCGACATCCGCGCGGGCGAGTACGAGGCCCTGGGCGCCAAGCTCGCCCGGCCCGAATGGGCGCCCGACTTCGGCCCCGCGGCCTTCGTGCCGCGCTGGGGCGCCACCGTCGTCGGCGCGCGCGAGTTTCTGATAGCGTACAACGTCAACCTCAACACCCGCGACAAGAAACTGGCCAACGAGGTCGCCCTCTCCATCCGCGAGGCGGGAAGGCCGGCCAAGGATGCCTCCGGCAATACGCTGAAAGACGAGCGCGGCCAGACGATCAAGGTGCCGGGCCTCCTCAAGGACGTCCGCGCCATCGGCTGGTACATCGACGCCTATCGCTGCGCCCAGATCTCCGTCAACTTGGTGAACTACAAGACCACGACCCTCCACACCGTCTTCGAGACGGCGAAGGCCGAGGCCGAGAAACTGGGACTCCTCGTCACGGGCAGCGAGGTCGTCGGCCTCCTGCCGCTCGAGCCTCTCGTGGCCGCGGGCCGCCATTTCCTGCGCCGGATGGGCAAGAGCGAGGGGGCGAGCGAGGCCGAGCTCGTCGATACCGCCGTACGCTCGATGGGCCTCGACTCGGTGGCTCCCTTCGATCCCGCCAAGAAAATCGTCGAATACGCCTGCCGCGCGCCGCGGCCCCTGGTGTCCATGAGGGTCGACGCCTTCGTCGACGAGGTGGCGAGCGAGTCGCCGGCCCCCGGCGGCGGCTCGGTGGCGGCGCTCGCGGGAAGCCTCGGCGCCGCCCTGGCGACGATGGTCTGCAATCTCACGGTCGGCAAGAAAGGCTACGAAAACGCCTGGGCCGCCCTGTCCGAGACGGCGGTGAAGGGCCAGTCCGTGAAGGACGCCCTCGTGCGCGCGGTCGACGAGGACACCTCGGCCTTCAGCGATCTCATGGAGGCGATGAAGCTACCCAAGGCGAGCGAGGAGCAGAAGGCGGCCCGCGAGCGCGCCCTGCAGGAGGGGTACAAGAAGGCGGCCCTCGTGCCGCTCGAAACCGCCGCGGCCTGTCTGACGGCGATCGAGCTCTGCATCGAGGCGGCGGAGAAAGGCAACGCGAACTCGGCTACGGACGCCGGGGTGGGGGCGCTCATGGCCCGCGCCGGCGTCGAATCGGCGTCGCTCAACGTGCTCGTCAATCTGGCGTCGGTGGCCGACGCTCCCTTCGTCGAGGCGACCAAGGCCACGGCGCTGGCGCTCGTCGGGCGGGCGGACCTGCTCCGCGACCGGGCGCTGGATCTCGTGAGGCGGCGGCTCGGCTAAAGGCGGCCCGGCTAGGGGCGGCCCGGCTAGAGGCGGCCCGTGGCCGCCCGGGCGCCCCTTGGGGATTCCCGGACGGCCCTGTGGTTCCGGACGGCCGCCTCGGGGATCTCCGGACGGCCGCCTCGGGGAGGCGCGACCCGCGCCGGCCGCCTTATCGGCCGCCGTCCGGAGGCGCGACACGCGGAGGCCGCTTCGTCGGCCGCCTCGGGTGGAGGCGCGACCCGCGCCGGCCGCCTTATCGGCCGCCGTCCGAAGGGGTGACACGCGCCGGCCGCTTCGTCGGCCGCCGCCTCTGTCCGCTCACGCGTAGCTGTGCAGCCCCGGCAGGAGGAAGTTCACGCCGAAGTAGGTGAATAGCGCGAAGAGGAAGGCCGCCACCGCGACGACCGCGGGGATGGTACGCCTTCCCGATCCGCCCCACTTTCCGACGAACCGGATGTGCAGATAGACGGTATACGCGAGCCAGGTGACGAGCGCCCAGGTCTCCTTCGGGTCCCAGGACCACCAGGATCCCCAGGCCTGCTCAGCCCAGATCGCGCCGAAAATGAGGGCTCCCGTGGTGAAGATCGGATAGCCGACCGCGACTGAGGTGTAGGTTATGCGATCGTAGGAACGGCGCCTGCCTTGGTCGCGCGAGAGCAGCAGGGCCAGGGCCGAGACGAAGGACACGGTGAAAAACGACTCGCCCACGAACGAGAAGGCGACATGGGCGACGAGCCAGAACGAGCGGAGCGCGGGGATGGGAGCGAGCAGCTGCCGGGGAGCTATCGGCGAGCTGGCCACGGCCAGGAGGGCCGCCGCGGCGATGGTGGCGCCGAATCGGACGAAGGGCATGAAGACCAGCCGCCGCTGGACGCGATATCCGGCCGCGAGGACGCAGACGACGAACGCGAAAAAGACGAGCGACTCGAAGGTCCCCGTCAGGGCGGGGAAACCTATGGAGGCGCTGCGCGACACGATGAGGGCGGCCAGGATGGCCGCGGCCGCGGCGAGCAGGTTCGTCGCGATCCGGTCGGCCTTCCGTCCCCGTCCGAACAGGGAAACGACCTGCGCCGCCGACGAGGCGAGGATGAGGATGAAGGCGAGGCTGGGCAGGATGCTCATTCTGCTGACGCTCCCATGTCGCGGAGTTTCTGGATGAAGGTGAGGAAGATACCGAAAGCGGCTAACGCGAGCGACAATAGGACGAGCGGGTAGCCGGGG
>JAJYAR010000458.1 GCA_021779435.1 bacterium | reverse complement strand
ACCCCAGCCTCGCGGCGGTCTTCACGAAGCTCGGCGCCTTCTCGTTCGCCAGCGGCAGCACCGATTCGGCGCTGCTCATCACGCTCCCGCCCGGGCTCTACACCGCCGAAGCCTCCGACAAGACCGGCACGACCGGCGAGGTGCTGATCGAAGTGTACTACCTGCCGTAGGCAGGAGTCTTCCCCCGTGGGCCGGCGCCGCGGCGGTGCCGGCCCTTGCGAGGACCAATTCGGGACAGCGCCACTGGTTTGACCGCTACATCTTTGTATTTAACCTATCGGTTAACCATGAGAGCCGACCGCCTGAGCCTGACCTTTGCCGCGCTTGCCGATCCGACCCGCCGGGCGATCCTGGGGCACCTTTCAAGGGGCGAGCTCTCGGTCACGGACCTGGCCGCCCCCTACGACATGAGCCTGCCGGCAATCTCGAAACACTTGCGCGTGCTCGAGAGGTCCGGCCTGATCGAACGGACCCGGGACGCTCAATGGCGGCCTTGTCGTCTTCGGGCCAGACCCCTGAAGGACGCTGCCGACTGGCTCCAGGACTATCACCGCTTCTGGGAGCCGAGGCCCGAAGGCGCGGAGTCCTATCCCAGTACGATCAAAACCCGGAAACCCGCCGCCGGATCCCGCGCGACCGGCAAACGCACGGCACGCCGCTGACCTCCGGTCGAAATGCCGCCGGCTTCACCCCTCGGGCGCTGGCGGGATGACTTAGGCGTTGGCTTTTCGTGCGGCGGATCCTAGCGATTGGACTCCCCCAGCCATCCCCGGCTGATCCCCCGATGAACCTTCGCCACTTTGTGTGCGCGTTGCTGCTGGCCATGCCCTGCGGCGCGGGCGCCTCCCCCTATGCAGTCCTTCCCGTCTCAATCGACGGGCGGGCCCTGCGCTTCATCCTGGACACGGGCACTGGGGCGACGGCGGTCGTGTGGTCGGAGACCGCCGAGCGCCTCGGTCTGCACGCGACGTTCCCGGATCCCCGGCGCCCGCTCACTCCGGGGCGCATGCGGGCGGGTGAGTCGGAGCCGGTGGAGGTCCATCTCCTCGGCCAGCAGTTCAAGGACGTCCATCTCGCGGTCATCGCGCTTCCGCCGTATGCAACGCCCGAGTTCGACGGACTGATCGGCTGGCCCGCCGTGCGGCGGGACACCTGGCTTTTTCGGTTGGCCGAAAGCCGGATCATCTTGGACCGAACGGTGCCCGCCGAGGCTCGCCACTGGCTTCGCGTGCGAGTGGTCGATTCGCTCGACACGCTCGGCCTCGAGCTGCCACTCACGGGCGGGGGACGCAGGGGTGTGCTCCTGGTGGATACAGGAGACACGGGGGGCGTGAAACTGGCGCCGGACGGCTGGGCTCGGTGGCGCGCCACGCATCCGAAGGCTCCACTCACGATCGACGGCTTCTACTCACCCGGGTCCGGCGTGATCATCCGGAAGGAGGGACTCGCCCGGAGACTTGTCCTCGGGCCGCTGACGCTGACGGACGTGACAGTCGAGGAGGCGGATCCAACGGCGGTCGAGATGGGCGGCCCTGACTACCTCGGATCGATCGGGCTCCAGGCGCTCCGACGCCTGAACCTGGTGGTCGACGGAGCCGGAAACCTCGCCTACCTGGAACCTCGGCGCGACCAGACGGGCCCGATCGCCTACAATCGCCTCGGCGCCGTGTTTGTGCCGGAAGCGGGCAATGCCCGGCGGCTCGTCGCCCGCGTCGCGCCCGGCACGCCGGCGGAGCGGGCCGGAATTCGCGACGGCGACGAGCTTGTGGTCATCGAACACATACACCTCGACCGCGACCGTCCGATTCCTGGCGGAGTGATCCGGCGGATACGCGAGCTGCTGCAGAGCCCGGCCGGCACCAGGCTGCACTTGGTCACCCGCCACGGCTCCGTCCTGCGCACCTCAACGGTGACCCTGCGGGAGATCCTGGTCCCATGACCACCACCCTGGTGCCCGCGCGAACCGGCGAAATGCCGCAACGATGAGCGCAGCCTCGGGTTTGGCGTCCCGGCACGCGCCCACTCAGATGCGCGGCCGGCGACGACGTGTCGCCGCTAAACCCCGACTCACCTCCCCACGATGAAACTCCTCCGCTGTATCGCTCTTTTCACCACGATCGCGCTCGTCTCCGGCGCGGCTGCCTTTGCCCAGGATGCCGGGAATATCCGCATCACGCTCGCTGGCGACTCCACGGTCTCCTATTTCCCGCCGAAGGAGCCCAAGAAGGGGTGGGGCATGTTCCTCGGCACCTATTTCGACCCGCAGGTGACCATCGACAACATCGCGAAGAGCGGCCGCAGCACGAAGACCTTCCTGAGCGAGGGCTGGTGGGCCAAGGTCCTCCAGAGCCGTCCCAACTACATCCTGATCCAATTTGGACACAACGACTCCCACGCGCCCAGCCGGCCCGAGCACACGGACCCTGACGGCCTGTATACGCAGCTGCTGACGAAGTTCGTGACCGACGCGCGGGCGATCGGGGCGGTGCCGATCCTCGTGACGCCCGTCCAGCGTCGCACGAAAGTCGATACCCTGCTTCCGTACGTCGCCGCGATGAAACGCGTCGCCGCGGAAACCCACACCACGCTCGTCGACCTGCATGCCTCGAGCGGGCGACTCTATGCGAAGCTTGGCCGGGCCGGCACGGCGGCAATCGAGGCGACTTCGACCGACCGCACGCATTTCAATGCGAAGGGCGCGAAATTGATCGCCGGCCTGGTGGCCGAGGACCTCGGCCGCGAGGTGCCCGGGCTGCGTGCCCACCTGCTGCCGACGGCGAAACAGCCCTGACGGCGGAGGCAGACGCGGCAGGCGCTCAGCTGCCCATCGGGACGACCGCGACAAACAGCAGGTCCTCGGTGCCCGGATTGCGGCGCCCGAGCCCGCCGTTGGACAGATGACCGATCCGCAGTCCGGCCCGGGCGTCGTGCCAGACCGGATGCGTCAGCTCGAGAAAC
>JAJYAR010000457.1 GCA_021779435.1 bacterium | reverse complement strand
GAGGTCCACGCCTACGCGATCAAGGCCGACCATCTCGAGGAGCTCGCGCGGTTTCGGGCGAGTTACAAGGCCGACTGCGTCCGCGCTCGGATCGATTACGTGCCGCTTCACACGGGGGTGCCGTTTGACAAGGCGCTCATGAGTTACCTGTTGTTGCGTCAGGCGCGGGCCTAGAGGGAGGGGCGGCGGTGGAGATGTCGCTCTTGAACGCGGGGCTGGCGGCCGGGGCCGCGCTCGCGGCGATTCCGGTGCTCTTGCACTTATTCATGCGGCAGACGCCGAAGCACGTGGTCTTCCCCGCGCTGCGGCTGATTCGCGAACGGCAAAAGCGCTCGCGGAAGCGGATGCGAATCAAGAACTGGCTATTGCTCCTGGCCCGGATGGCGGTTCTGGCCCTGATGGCGCTCGCGCTCGCCCGGCCACGGCTTTATTCCGAGGCACCCCTGGGGGACGAGACGGCCCCGACGGCCCTGGGGCTGGTTTTCGACACCAGTCTGTCGATGGGCTATGTCGAGAAAGACAAGTCGCGGCTCGACGAGGCCAAGGACCGAGCGCGTGAGATCCTGGGCCGGCTTCCCGATTCCAGCCTGGTCTTCGTGGTCGATTCGGCCTCGCCCGGCGTTCCCTCGGGCTTGCCCGCGGCGGCGGCGCTCAAGGTGGTCGACGGCCTTTCGATCCACCCGGTCAATCGTCCCTTGAACGCCGCGATGGGGCAAGTTTACGCGGGGATGGCCGAGTGCGACCGGCCGGTTCACATGGTCTATGTCTTGACCGATCTCGCGCGCTCGGCGTGGTCGCCGGACCGGCCCGCGGAGGGGCTCGATCTGGTCGCGACCAAGGGTAAGGACAAGGACAAGGGCAAGGCTGGACCGGCCAGGCCTCGAACGGCGACCTTTATCATGAGCCTGGCCCCTCGCGAGCCGCGCAACGTGTCGGTCGAGGAGATCCAGCCATCCGCCGGGGTGGCCACCGATGGCGAGCCCTTGTCGCTCGCCGCCGTGGTCCGATCCCAGGGGACGGCCCCGGTGACTCGCTCGGTCGAGTTTTACCTGGACGACAAGAAACGGGGCGAGCAGCAGGTCACGATCGAGCCTGGCGGCCAGGCGACCGCGCGGTTTCAGACGCCCCCTCGGTTTGGCGATGGGGTGGTGCATCGAGCGGAGATCCGGATCTCGGGTGAGCCCGATCCTCTTCCCGACGACGACCGCCGCTGTTTCACGTTCAAGGTCAGGCCCCCTCTGCGGGCCCTTTTGATCGCCGATTCGAGCATCGATTCCGAGTTTGTCGCGGCCGCCCTCGATCCCGACCCGACCGCCGCGACCCGCTCGGTCCGTGTCGAGCGGGCTCGACCCGCCGACCTCGCCCGCATGCGCAGGGACGACCTTCGGGGGTTCGCCGCCGTCTTTCTCTTGTCGGTCGCCGAGCTCGACGACATGGGCTGGGGGCTGCTCGCCCAGTATGTCCGCGATGGCGGCGGGCTGGTTGTCTCGCTGGGTCCGCGGACCTTGCTCGAGAATTTCAGCGGCGTCGTCCCTGGCCAGTTGCTCCCCGCCAAGCTCGCGGCCAAGGCCGTCGCTCCCGAGGGGGCGACCTTTGGCAAGGTGGCCGACCTCACTCACCCCCTGTTCGAGCAGCATGGCAAGGAGCTCGCCGCCCAGCTAGGTTTGGTCCCCGTCTTTCGCTACTGGAACGTCGTCCCGACCGAAAACGCCGGCCGAGCCCTGGTCTCCTTTTCCAATGGAGCGCCTGCCTTGCTCGAGCGTGTCTTCAAGGGGCCCCGATCGGGTCGCGTCCTGCTCTGGACCACTCCGTTATCCCAGCTCCCCTCGGCGGCGCCCGACCCGCGAAAGAATCCGAATCTCTGGAACCTGTTCCCGAACCCGAGCTCCGGCTGGTCGTTCCTGGTCTTGATGGATCAAACGGTGTCGTATCTCGCCGGGGCGACCAGCGATCAACTGAATTTCGAGGCGGGCGAGACCGCGCTCATCGCGCTTGATCCCCTGGCTCGGTTCAGTCGGTTTCTCTTGACCTCGCCCGATGGCAAGACCACCGAGGAGCTCACCCCTTCACCGACCAATCAATTCCTCGAGGTGGTCGCGCCCCGGGCGCTTGGCCCCTGGAAATTAAGCGCGATCGGACCCGACAACCAGGCGACCGCGATGGGCTTCGCGGTCAATGTGCCACGTGGTGAAAGCCGGCTGACGCCTCTTGAACCCAGCGACCTGGACGTGATCGCGATGCCGGCACCGACCCCGACGACGCGCGGCATCCTCATCACACCGACTATCTTTGGCAACGTGCTGGTCGGGCCCACGGCGGAGGATGTTCCGGACCGCGACGACCGGCGCGTGACGGAGGCCGGGCTGGCGCAATTGCGGCAGGCCATCGCGACCATGGCCCCGGCACTCGCCCATCAGCCGATCAACACGATCTTCGCCGGGATGCGTCCGGCGACGCAGTTCCGCGAATACCAGATCATCCCGCGCCTGTCGCAAGGCTGGCTGACGGTGGGCGGGATAAGATCCACCGGCCTTTCCGCCTCGCTCGGCATAGCCGAGCACGTCGCCGGGCTACTGATTCCGGGATTGTTCGAAGCGCCCCGTAAGGCCAGGACGCGGCAGATCACCGTGCCCGATCTGTCGGAGACATCGCAGCGGCCATGGCAGGACGTCTCACGCGTCGAATCCGATCCGGCCTATGCCGAGATGGTCTGCCATTGCGAGCGGATCAGCCTGGGCGAGATCCGGGACGCACTCGCCTCCCCGCTCGCACCGAAGACGCTGAACGGATTGAAGCGGCGCACGCGCGCCATGTTCGGGCGCTGCCAAGGGTTCTATTGCGGGGCGCGGGTGCAGACGCTGTTGAACGCGCAGTCGTCGGCGCACTGACATGGCAGGTGACGTATCTCCGCGCGTGCTGATCGTAGGCGCCGGTCCGGCTGGATTGGCTGCCGCGCATGCGCTGTAACGGCAAG
>JAJYAR010000456.1 GCA_021779435.1 bacterium | reverse complement strand
CGGCCGTCTGCCTGAAGCGTCCGATCGAGTCGGAGCACGAGAGCAGGGGGAAATCGGGAGGGAAGCCACGGCGCCGCTGTGCCGGCGGCAGGGAGCCGCGATTGGCCGGCATGGCGCTCCGGCTGCCTTCCATTGCCGCCGCAGCAAGCGCAAGGTTGGGACGGGGCATTTTCCACGCGCGGCGCAAGCCCGAATCGGACGTGAGGGCCCGGGCGGGCGGCGTGCGGTGCGGTTCGGGCGGCCCCTCCGAGCAGGTGAGGACCCCATGGCGAGGCAGCACGCGAAGGTGGATTTCCCCGTGTCCCAGGTCCGGTGCTACCTGGAACCGGGACCGATCGTGCTGGTGTCCTCCGCGCTGGGCGCGCGGCGCAACGTCATGACGATGGGCTGGCACACGGTGATGGAGTTCACGCCGTCACTCGTCGGCTGCGTCATCGCCAGCAGCAATTTCAGCTTCGGGCTGATCCGCCGGAGCCGCGCGTGCGTGATCAATCTGCCGACCACGGCGCTGACCGACATCGTCGTCGGTGTCGGCAACACGAGCGGAGCGGAGATCGATAAATTCGAAACATTCGGCCTGACGGCGGAGCCGGCGACGCATGTTGAGGCGCCGCTGATCGCGGAGTGCCACGCCAGTTTCGAGTGCCGGCTCCATGATGATGCGCTGGTCGACACCTACAATTTCTTCATCTTCGAGGTGCTGAAGGCGCACGTCGCCAGAACGCCGCGGCATCCGGAGACGCTGCACTACACCGGGGACGGCCAATTCATGGTCTCCGGCAAGGTCATCAGCCGGCGCCGGCTGTTCCGCCCGGAAATGCTCGATTCGTGACCGCGCCGGTGTGGCGGGGATCGGCTCGCGCGCCGCACCGTCGTCCGCTCTCAACCCGAGCGTTCCTGCTTCTGCATGACCGAGCCGGCGCCGGGCGCGGGCTCGGGCCCGTCGCAGCTCTCCACGAGGGCGCGCCGCGACGGCGACCATTACCTTCTCAATGGCCGGAAACGGCTGATCACCGGCGCCGAGGGTGCGGCCTTCGCATGATCATGGCCAGGATCGAGGGCGGCGCAGCGGACGGCCGTGTGACCTGAGCCCCAAATTCCCTCCACTCAGAAGTAGAGTCCGCCGGGTTGTAGAGCACCATCCTGGTCCCGCTTTTCTGTTCGGCCGAGGGCCGCTTTCCTGCCCCGGCCGGAACCTCCATGGGCCTCGCGCGCAGCCGCGGTCAAGGACGGCCCGCCCGCTTCGGCGAGCCGCCGCGCAGCGGCGCGCAGCGTCCTTGACGGCGGCGAGCCCGGCGCCAGGCTCGGACAGGCCGGGCCGCGCAGGATGCCGATGATCTGCTCTTCGCTGAACCGGCTCCGTCTCATCGCCGCCTCCTTCCAGGGGGCGGACTCTCCCCACAATCGGGGGGTTTTCGGGACTCAGGTCAGCGGGATCAACACGCTGGTGGATTTCATCGGCAGCAACGGTAGCACCCCCGCGAGTGGCCTTCTCGATGTGAATGGCACGCTCTGCGGCACCACGAAGGCTGGCGGCGGTGGCGATGGAGCGGGGTCTCGGGCCATGGACCGCCGGGTGTCAGGCGGATCCGTTTCCGCCCCATGGCGCGACCGGGGCGCGCCAGCCGCGATAGATGGCCATCAGGCGCAGGAACACGCAGATCCCCCCGCCCAGCAGCATCGGCGCCAGAGGCGCGAGCCCCAGCGCCCGTCCGATCGAGACCGTGGCACCGGCTGCCAGCGCGGCCAGGGCATAGAGATCGCCGCGGAGCACGAATGGCACGTCACCCGCCAGCACATCGCGCGTCATTCCGCCGCCGATGCCGGTGATCATCCCGAGGACGGCCGCCATCACAGGATTGATGCCGTACTCGATGGCCTTCTGCGCGCCGGTGACCGCAAACAGCGAGAGACCCACCGCGTCGAACAGCAGGATCGGCCGCTGCAGCGTTGCCACGCGCGGATACCACCAGAAAATGATCAGCCCGCCGGCGATGGAGATGAGGAAGTAGTGGATATTGGTGATCGCCACCGGCGGTACGGCGCCGATGAGTACGTCGCGGGCCATGCCGCCGACCACCGCCACCACGAGACCCAGAAACAGAACTCCGAACAGGTCGAATCGCTTCTGCACCCCCACCAGAGCGCCGCTGAACGCGAACACCAGGGTTCCCACCCAGTCCAGCACATCGGTGAGCGTGTGCAGAACGGGACTGTCCAGAAGAACAGCCGGCTGGGCCGCGATCACGCCGGTTGCAGCCAGGCGCTGGCGGCGGCGAGCATCGTCGCAACGCCCGTCCGCAAGGTCGGGTCTATCACCGGGGCGAAATCGGGGGCGTGATTGGCCGGCAACTCGTCGAGCTTTCCCGCCGCGACCGCCGTCCGATAGATTTCGGGATCGATCCCGCCGACGACCCAGAACACGGACGGGGCGTTCCAGGCAGCGCCGAACAGCCCGAAATCCTCGCTTGCCGTGGCCGCGCCGACCTCGCTCACCTGCGCGCTGCCGAACCGCCGCTGCAGCGCCGCCACAACCTTCTCCGTCGCCCCGGGGTCGTTTCGGGTGAGCGGGAATTGGCTCAGCACGGAGAACGCGGGCGGTTTCGGCGCACCCGATGCCGCGGCTTCCGCTTCCAGGATGCGCCTGATCGCGCCCAGCACGCGGGTGCGCACCTCCTCCTTGAACGTGCGCACGTTGAGCCGCAGCAACGCTTGGTCGGGAATGATGTTCTCGTTCGTGCCCGCCTGCATGGTGCCGACCGTGACCACGGCGGACTCCGTCATCGCCACCTCGCGCGAGACCACGGTCTGCAGGCGCATCACCGCCGAGGCCGCCATCACCACCGGATCGACGCTCTTCTGCGGCATCGAACCATGCGCGCCGCGGCCGAACAGCGTCACCTCCCAGCTGTCCCCGGCCGAGAGCATGGTGCCGGCGCGCCAGCCGATCTGCCCCGCGGAGAGCGGCATCACGTGCT
>JAJYAR010000455.1 GCA_021779435.1 bacterium | reverse complement strand
AGTCGTTCCGCGGCCGCGGCGAAGCGCGCGGGCAACGGGGCCATCGCCTCGGGGGCGGGTACGCCGGACGGGGCCGGCCACAGTTGTTGGATCAGCGCATCGGGCACACGGCCCGCCAGGGCCTGACGGGCGAGTTCCTGGTCCCAGTTCATCGACAGCCAAAGCCCCATGGTCTTCGCCCACAGCAGGCTGTCGGACGGCTCCCAGCGTTCAGGCGCACCCAGCAGCAGGAATTCCGGGGCGGCGAATCGGCCTTTCTGATCGATCCAGGCATTCACGCCCCGCGCATAGGCTTCCAGCAGGTCGCGCGTCTCGGGCGGCAGGGTCGCGAGGTCCTCCACCGCATGGCGACGCAACCCCAGCGTGCGGCTCATGCGGTCCACCGGCAGTGTCGCCGGCCCGACGATCTCCGACAGCCGGCCGGATGCCGATCGGCGCATCAGATCCATTTGGAACATGCGATCGCGGGCATGGACGAAGCCCAGTGCCGCCGCCGCGTCGATGTCGGACCGCGCGCGAATCCGGGGAACCCAGTCGGTGTCATAGGCAATGTCCACGGGGCCGGACAGGCCGGGCAGCGTCGCATCCTGCCGAACACCAGGGAGGGTCAGCCAGATCAGGCCGGACACGATTGCCGCCAGCAGCAGCACAAGCACGCCAAGCGCGGCCAAAACGCGGGCGGTAGTCCGGAACAATCTGATCATGCGAGGTAAAATGATGGTCCGCGGGCAGGCTGGGAAGGGGCGTCGCGGAGAAATCGCCCTGGGGTCGCAAAACTCCGTGGATCGGCCGGGATGTCGATGCCGACAAAAGATTGCACTTTGACGGGCGCGCAGTACGCAATAAGATTATGCATCTCGTCGCGGCCAGGAAACGTCTGTTCAAAAACCATGAAGCCGCCCCATTCAGATACGCCCGTCGGGCTTGACGCTATCGACCGCCGAATCCTGGCCGCGCTGCAGGAAGACGGCCGGATGACCAATGTCGACCTGTCCAAGCGGGCCGGTATTTCCGCCCCGCCCTGCCTGCGGCGCGTGCGCGCGCTGGAAGAAGCCGGCGTGATCCGCGGCTATCACGCCGATACCGACCCGCAACTGTTGGGGTGGGAAATCACTTTCTTCGCCATCGTCGGTCTGGACAGCCAGAAAGAGGCGATGCTGTCGGCGTTTGAGCAGACCGTTGGCACCTGGGCCGAGGTCCGCGAGTGCCACATGATCCGCGGTGGCGGCGATTTCCTGCTTAAATTGGTGGCCCGCGACACCGCGCACGAGAACCAGTTGACCCAAAAGCTGACCGGTTTGCCAACGGTCAGCCGCGTGCAGACGTTGCAGACGATTCGCACCAGCCGGAGCTTGGCGGGGGTTCCGTTCTGATATCTAAACAGGACCGCATACCGGCTTGTATGCGTTGATTTAGAAATCCATCCACACCCGTTCGGGTTGCTGCTAGGTTTTGGGAATGAACACTCTTTTTACCCTCCCTGATTGGGTGCCCTGGTGGGTGCCAATGGTCCTGCTCGTCCCGGCTTTGCTTTACGCGCTGGCGTTCCTGTTCATGCCGTTCAGCGTCCTGGGCGTCAAAACCCGTCTGGAGGTGCTGGAGGCTCAACTTGACGCAATCCAGCAAGATATTCGCCATTTGGCTCTGCGGCTGCCGATGGGGCCAAAAGAGGTCGATTTCGAAGGTGTCTATGCCCCGATTTCGCAGGCGAGAGTGAAGGGCGCGCAGCTTCCCGACAGGCCGCCAATTCCCCCGGCGGCGCGCGACCTGTACGACGACGATAATCATGAGCCGGTGGAGCGCCCGGCCCCGTCCCCGAACACACCGCCGTTCCGTCGGCAGGATCGTACCGAGCCGCGTTTCGGACCACGGCGCTAGGAGCCACTATCGCTGGAGCGGGCGTGACCGGCTGGTGGCTTCCGTCAGACGTTCGCTGCCTGGGTTCGGCTCGTCAACCTACGATCCTTTCGGCCAGATCGGCGCGGTAACCGCCATCTCCGGCGGGTCGGTGGTGACGATGCGGCCACCCTGCCATTGCACGATCATCAGCTTGGCATCCACCCGACGCCCGGCCGCGTCATATTTGACGTGCCGCCCGGGGAACAACAGCGCGGGACCGTCGCGCAGGTCGAACGCGCGGATCTGCTCCGCGACTTTGCGCCGATCCGGGGTTTTCGCGCGCTCGACCGCCTCGGCCAGCAGCATGATGTGGCCATAGGCCATGATCGGCTCTTGCAACATCCACGGCTCCTTGGTGCGCGCCATGTAGCGGGCCTCGATATCCTCCATCCCTTTGCCGGCACCGGCGGCAGTGATGATCATCATGCCCTGGACGACCTGCTTGCCGGCATTCGCCACCAGCTCCGGCATCGCCCAGTGGCCGCCATTGCCGATCACCGGCAGTTTCCCGCCGCCCAGGCCGAACTCCGATAGTTTATCCAGGATCATCTTGTCGTCCGGCACATTCGTTGACAGCGCCATCAAGAAGTCCGGCCGAGCGGAACGAACCTTTTGGATCAGGGTGGTAGCGTCGGATAGAGGCGGGGTGAAAACCTCGTCCACCACGGCGGTCAGATCCAGATCCTTCAGCACGTGGGCGCGGATCGGCTTCAGGAAACTCACCGCCGAGGCGGTATTGTCCGAGATCATCGCCACCTTTTTCGGCCGCTTACCGGTGGTGCGTTCAGCGAGGTCCAGGATCGTTGGCAGCGCCTTTTCCGCCTGATCGACCGCGGTGGGCGAGGATTGGAAGATATAATGAAACCCGCGGCTGGTAATCAGGTCTGAGTATGACTGGGTGAACCAGGGGATTTCGGCGCGTTCGGTGACTTCGGTGACGGCCAGGGTAAAGGTCGATAGCCAGGCACCGAAGCCTCCGCTGACGCCGGGTTCCTGCGCGATCATGCGCTGGGCGGCATTCTTGGCTTTTTCCGCCGAGTCGCCGGCGTCGTACTGCACCAGCCGCACCTTGGCGCCGCC
>JAJYAR010000454.1 GCA_021779435.1 bacterium | reverse complement strand
CGACGAAAACACGCTGGCCAGACACGGGGAAGGACTGCCCCGGGCCGCCGGTCGCGGTCATCGTTTCGCCTGCGAAGTGCGCACTGAAAAGAGTGAGATGTTCGAGCGTGACGGGCGCATTCACCGCACGCGCCCATGTCTCCATCCGAAGGACGTTGTCGGCAGGGCCGAACGAAAACACCCGCCGCAGCTGAACGGGTACGTCGTGACACACGTACTCGAGAATCACGCGCTGGGCCGAGGCCTCGACCAGCGTCCAGGCGGCCACGGTACTCCCGGTTTCCGTCACTCCGCCCGCCTTCACTTCGTAGCAACGCTCGGTGACCGCAATCGGAGCGGCGGCACCCGGCGTGCGGACGCTCGCGAGTGTCCAGCCCACGTCGCCCTGCTGGAAAGCCACGGACGCGCCACTTCCCGCCGTCAGGGAAACCTGAACCTGACCGCGCACCAACGTCGCCAGTTGGAGCGCGATGCATAGGGCAAGTATGAACCGGAAGGCGTGCATCTGCGCCTAATGACGCAGGATACCCAGTCCGGTTTCATACGGTGATCGCATGCCCCGGCAGTCGGGCAGCAGTTCGCATGGTTTTTACAGACTTACGCCAATTCGCTGATGGAAAAGGGCTAGCGATGCCCCAACTGAGCCTGGGCACCGGTCGGAGAATGCCCCCGACCGGGTCTCGGCGCCGGGCGGGGGAATCGGGGGGCAAAAGTCCTCAGCCGACCAGTTGCGGCGTGCTTTCGATGATGCCACGCGAGATCGCGTAGCGTGTGAGGCCGGCGACGTCGTGGATGTTGAGCTTGTTCATCACCTGCTGCCGGTGCTTCTCGACGGTCTTGATGCTGATGCAGAGGTCTGCGGCGATCTGCTTGTTCACCTTTCCTTCCGCGACGAGCTGCAGGACCTCGAGCTCGCGCGAGGTGAGCTGTTCGCTGTGTTTCCTGATCGGCTTACCCTTGAGGTACGCCTCGCGGTAGTAATCGAGCAGCCGCTTGGAGATCGACGGGCTGAAGAATGCGTTGCCCTTGTACGCCTCGCGGATCGCCTTGATGAGGTCGTTCGCGGCGGTCTGCTTGATCAGGTATCCGGCGGCGCCGGCTTCGGTCAGCTGATGCACATACTCGTCATCGCTGTAGGACGAGAGCACCAGGACCTTTGTCGGAATCGCCTCCTTGATGATCTGCCGAGTGGCCTCGAGGCCGTTCAGCTGCGGCATGGCGATGTCCATGATGACAATGTCCGGGGCGAGATTCTTCGCCATTTGGACGGCTTGCCGGCCGTTCTCGGCTTCGCCGACGACCTCGATGTCGGTTTCGGCGGCGAGCAAGGATCTGAGGCCCTGGCGGACGACCGTGTGATCGTCTGCGAGCAGCACTGTGATTTTATTCATGAGGGGATGTGGGATTGGAACCGGTAGGTTCGTTGGTGTGGGTGGATGGACTCCCGCCGCCCATCCTAAGTTCGGAAGAAACTGGAAGGAGCACCCGCACGGTCGTGCCGCGCTTCGGCGCCGACTGGATGGAGAACTCGCCGCTCGCGAGCCGCACGCGTTCCTGCATGCCCAGGACGCCGATACGCTGCCCGGCACCCGCGTCCTCGAGGATGCGCGTGGCGCCGCGACCATTGTCCGCGATCTCCATCCTCACCTTTCCCGCCTGCTGGCTCAACCGGATGGTCACCCGTGTCGCCGCGGCGTGCTTGAAGACATTCGTCAGGCTTTCCTGCGCGACCCGGTAAAGCACCGTGCCCTGGTTGGGATCGAGCCCATCGAGCTTCGCGGTGTTCTGCAGTTCGACGTGAAGCCCGGTGCGCTCCGTGTACGACTTGACGTAGCTCTGCAGCGCGGCGAACGGCCCGAGGTGGTCGAGCATCGAGGGCCTGAGCTCCCGCGCGAAACGGTGAACCATGTCCATGCTCTGCTCCAGCAGCCGTTGCGCGTTCTCCACCTTGCGGGCGAAGTCAGGGTCGGCCTCCGCATGCTTCCGAAGCATCGCGATGCTCACGTTGGCCGCGGTGAGGGTCTGGCCGATCTCGTCGTGAAGCTCACGACTGATGTGCTTTCGCTCCTCCTCCTGGGCGGTCAGCACCTTGTTCGAGAGCCGGCGCAGCTTCTCCTGCATCGCCTTCGCCTCCTCGAAAAGACGGATGTAATGCTGCCGGCTTTCCCGCAGCGCCAGCTCCGCCTCCTTCCGCTCGGTGATATCGCGCACGATGCCCGTGAGGAACGCCCCGTCACGCGTGCGCCAGATCGCGACGTTCAGCTCGATCGGAAACTCGGTGCCGTCGCGGCGCACGGCGCGGGCCTCGATCGGCTTCTCCAGGACGCGTGTCCTGCCGCCGTTGACCGCCTTCGCCAGCACCTGCCTCGCCGCGGCGCGACGCGCCGCCGGAAGCAGCCGGGTGAAACTCTTCCCAAGCAATGCCGCCCGACCGCAGCCGAACATCGCCTCCGCGCCCTTGTTCATCGCGACGACCCGACCATTGGAATCCACGGTGATGATGCCGTCGCGCGCGGACTCGACGACCGACCGGAACTTCAGCTCCGAGTCCTCCGCACGGTTCTGCGCCGTCCTGCGACCGGCGATCTCCTGCTCGAGCCGGAGGTTCGTCGCCGCGAGCAGCTCGTTCCGCTCGTTCAGCGTCCGGTTCAACACATGCAGCCGCTGGCACGCATCGCGGAACCCGCGGTGCGCCGCCTCGAAAGGCGACAGCGCTTCCAGCAGGAACGTCTCGACGGCCTTGGCGAGCCGCACGGTCGAGACCGGCGCAGCCGTGGATGCAACCAGGTCGACGAGTGCGTCCTGGTGAAGCCGGACCATGTCGAGAACTCCAAGGCCCTCATTGAGCCCGCTGCGTCCCAGTTCGTACGCCGCCTGGAGATTGATCTCCTCGCCGCTGCGGGCGTACGTCGCGAGGGCGTCCCGGTACCTGGCGACAAGTTTTGTCCAGGTGCTAGCTTTCATCGCCGGGAAGAATCCTGCAGGCGAG
>JAJYAR010000453.1 GCA_021779435.1 bacterium | reverse complement strand
CGTCGTATTCCATGGTCGCGGCGAACTCGGCGGTGAGCGGCGAGAAATGCGCGACCTGCTTTTCGGCGCCGCCGTCGACCTGGCCCTTGCGCAGGCGCTCGATGTTCTCGGCGAGCGAGCGAGTCGTGTAATGGTTGAGCTGGGCGCCGCGATAGGACGTGCCGGTGACGAGGTGGGTCGGTCCGCATGGCGTGCCGTCCGCCATGACGATCCGGCCGCCGGGGGCAAGGAAGCTGAAATGCGCCGTGGTATGAACGGCGGCACGGCAGCGCACCAGGTGCTTTACCTGGACGGAAACGTCCGGCCCTTTTCGGTGCGCCCAGGCATAATTCTCGATGTCGGTTCCGCCCGCGGGGGATTTGTGCCCGCCATAGGGGAAGTTACGCCATGGCAACAGGACCTCGTCGGCTTCGACGGAGGCGAGATAGGCGCGGATGTCGTCGTGCTCGTGTAGCACTAGGTATTCGTCGACATCGAAGAAGCCGAGCCATTCGCAGCGCTCGCGCAGCAGCTGGACGGCGTGGTTGTAGGCATCGATCTGGCCGGCGCGTGCGGGCCAGGCGATCAGGGTCGTGACGCCGCCGTTGATGAAGCGCGTCACCGCCTCCTTCAGGTGATCCGAGCTCCCGTTGTCGTAGATGAAAACATGGCTGAAGCCCAGGGCGAGATGGTGGATGATCCAATCGGCTATATAGGGCGCTTCGTCCTTCAGGATGACGGCGATGGCCGTGTTCCATTTCCCCGCTTGCATGTCCGACATCGACGATCTCCAGGCTCTCCCCATCCGAGCGACGGGCGGGTGTGACCGCGTGTCCCGACCGGCCGGGAATCGTCACGACGAGTCGGTGCAGCATACAGGCCCCCTCCGCGGCATGCGATAGGCGCACGGGGCGGTGGGTCAGGCTGGCACGGGGATGCGAATGTAGCGATGGCCCGTCGCCTCCATGATGCTGGCGAGGTGTTGCCGGACCTCGGTTTCGTCCGGGCCAGTCCAGGTAGGGCTCGTAATGAAGCCAGCGGCGTGCAGTTGTTCGGCGAGCGCCGGGAAGTTCAGCACGGCGCGGCCGAAGGTTGCATGGGTCGCTTCGTGCTCCGGCACCCAGAGTTCGTCGACGCAGGACTCGCCCAGGACCGGAGGGCCACCGAAGGTGCCGATCTGCCAATTGTAGATGCTGTACTTGCCGCGGCGCCAGATGGCGAACACGCGCTGCTCCGGCCGCGCCACGAGCGCATAGAGATGCACGGCGGAGCCGTCCGCGAAGACGAGCTGGTCGGCGGCCCGGTAGGCGGCGATCTGTTCGCGCACGGTGATCTCCTGGGGGTGCAGGATCGTGTATCCCTCGGCGCGGAAATAATCATCGACCAGGGCTTCGTTCACGAAGCCGCCACCGCCGGCCGGCAGCCGGGAGCGCGAGACGTAGATCTTGCTCGCGCCCCGAGGCGGGCCGGCGGACGCCGCGAGGCGGCGGCAGAGTTGGCGGTTGAAGGGGTGGCCGTGGATGTAGATTCCCATTTGAGTTCCTGGGGCACGGCGAGAAGTTCGAAACGGGCGGGGTCGCTGACGATGCTGACCGCGATGCCGGGGATCAGCAGGTCAAGCGTCTGGGTGACGAAATCCGGGATGCCGCCGTGGCAATTGTAGCGATAGAAGACCACGGAGCGGAGCGAGGCATCGAGATGGTCGAGCGCCCAGAGCCGCACGAGGCTTTCGGTGATGAAATGACCGAAATGGACGTTGTTGAGGAGACCTCCGAAGACGTGGCGGCCGGCGGTGGGTTCGACCGCGTTCCAGTCGATGGCGTCCGTAGGCGCGGGGCGCTGTTCGCAATGCGCGATGTGGATGGCGGCGAGCGCACAGAATCGTCCATCGCTGAAATGCGCGCCACCATCGAACCAGCCGGGCCGGTCTTGCGATGGTTGCTCGATGGTCGTCAGCGGCAGCACGCGGGCATCGGCGATGACTTCGATCGCCGAGCGCGTTCTTTCATTTCCGGACATTGAGCGAGGCCATTCACGTACCGCCGCTGCGCCGCGGCGCGGCGGGATAGAACAACATCGTTCCGCCGGGTGCAAATGGCGCGGCCCGCGGCCTCGGGCGCCGGTCCGTCGCGGGGCGGTGGGGGTGACGCGCATGCGCGACACGGCAAGGACCTTGACGAGAGGCTGGCCATGATGCCAGGCGGGTCCCGAGGCTTACCATGCGCGAGCCACGCGCGAACCGGGATAAGAGAATGTTGACAGTCACCGACAACGCCCGCGCCGATCTCGGCGGCAATCTCCGTCATGGCGATGCCAACACACTTTGCCCGACGCTCTGGCGATATCTGATCGATCGGTTTGCGCTGCGTTCGATGCTCGACGTCGGCTGCGGCGAGGGGCATGCGGTGGCGTTCTTTAGCCGCGCGGGCGTCTACGCATTCGGAATCGATGGCCTGCGGGCAAATGTCGATCGCGCGGTGACGCCGATCGGGCTGCACGATTTGCTTTCAGGACCGTTCTACATGCCGGTGGATCTGACCTGGAGTTGCGAAGTCGCCGAGCACATCGAGCCATCGAAGGTCGGCTTTTTCCTCGACACGCTGGCCAATGGCCGTGTGGTCGCGATGACCCACGCGGTGCCGGGGCAGGATGGGTATCATCACGTCAACTGCCAGCCGGCTGAATACTGGATCGAGCACATGGCGGCGCGGGGTTATGGGTTGGCCCAGTCGCAGGAATCGTTCCGCCAGATCGCGGCGCTCGATCCGGTGCCCAACTACTTTGCCCGGACCGGGTTGGTGTTTGTCCGCTAGGTTATGACCCCGGGGCGGAGGAGGTTCGGGACGGACGCTCTATCATGTGCGATCCTGCCTTCCGGCGGCTGGGCGGGCATGGCAAAAGCGATTGGCCGGGGGCTGGTTGGCGGCCGCACATGGGTCTTTTCGCATGAGTGTTTTTGAGTGCGCAGATCTGATCGTGGTCGGCGCGGGGTTCTTCGGGGCGACCGTCGCGGAG
>JAJYAR010000033.1 GCA_021779435.1 bacterium | reverse complement strand
CCCAGCCGCGGGCCTCGAGCGTGGAGCGTATCCGGAAATAGGATGCCCTGGACTCGTCCGCGGAGAGCGTGGCGGGAAAGAAGCGCATGACCTCGGGGTCGGCGTTCATCTGGGCGAAGGCGGCGAAATCCATCGAAGCGGGTGATGCCTTGGAAGCATCACGGGATGAAAAGGAAGTCATTCCGGCATCGCATGGAATCGTGTTATGCTGGCTGCATGAAAACAGCCAGAAAGTCATCCGTTGCCGAGATCCGCTCGCGTTTCGACCGGGACGTCGAGCGATTTGCGAAACTCGAGACAGGGCAGGTGGCGACGATGGATGCGGCGCGCTGCATGGAGCTGGTGGCGGCTGCTGCTGCGGCGAACGCACCTGTGGCGCCGCGGGTGCTGGATATCGGCTGCGGGGCGGGGAATTATGCGCTCAAATTTCGGGAGCGCGTGCCGGAGGCGCGTTTCACGCTGGTCGATCTGAGCCTGCCGATGTTGGAGCGTGCCCGGGAGCGTCTGGGGGGCTCGGTGGACGACGTGCGCCAGGGGGACATCCGGCGGCTGGCCTTCCCGGAGTCGCACTTCGACGTTGTGATGGCGGCGGCGGTCCTGCATCACCTGAGGACGCCGCGGGAGTGGACGGGGTTGTTTGCCGCTGTGCAGCGCTGGCTGCGTCCGGGGGGAGGGTTTTGGATTTTTGACCTCGTCGATCACGAGAACCGCGGCGTGAACCGGCTATTGTGGGAGCGCTACGGCGACTACCTGGAGGGCCTGGGGGGCGCGGAGTACCGCAAAAAGGTATTCGCCTACATCGAGCGGGAGGACACGCCGGCGACGCTCACCTTTCAACTGGAGCTGTTGCGAAGCTCGGGGTTTGCATGCGTGGATGTATTGCACAAACACGCGTGCTTCGCCGCCTTCGGAGGGGTCAAGCCCGGGAGGGTCCGGGCTTCTCAGCGGACGGGGGTTCCGAGCAGAAAATCAAGGTAGACCGGGGCCCGGTCGTGCCAGGAGCGCTCGCTGTGGTCGGCGCCGGGGAACTCCCGCGTGACCCAGTTGAGGCCGTCGGTGTAGCCGGCCGCGCGCATGAGCGCGTCGACGCGCACCTGGTACTTCCCGTAATCGCGATCGAGGGTCCGGGTGCCGTAGTCGAAATAGATCCGGTGCGTGCGCGGGTTGGGAAGACCGTGGCGCCTGAGGTAGCCGATCATCATGCCGTCGCCGACGGTCCAGTGGGTGGAGATGCAGGCGGCGCTACCGAAGACTTTTGGGTATTCGCAGATTGCGTACAACGAGATGAGGCCGCCCAGGGAGGAGCCGGCGACCATCGTGTCGGACCGGTCGGGCAGCGAGCGGTAGGTGCGGTCGATGAAGGGTTTCAGCTCCGTGACGATGAACGCGAGATAGGCGTCGGACATCGAGTGGAAGGCGTCGGCGCGGAAGCCGAGCATGGCGGCCTCGCGGTGCAGTTCGTGATCGGCTGCGCTGCCGGTGCCGAGGACACGGTCGAGGGCCTTCCTCGGGATGTACTCCTCGGCGCGGTGGCCGGTGTTTGCGATGCCCACGACGATGGCCTCGCGGACCTTGCCGGCGGCGATCAGACGGGTCATCGACTCATCGATGCCCCACTCGGCGTGGGAGAGCGAGGCGGTCGGGTCGAACAGACACTGACCATCGTGCATGTAGAGCACGGGATAACGCCGGGCGGGGTGCGTGGCGTAGGAGGGCGGGAGCCAGACGAAGACGTCGCGCGGGGCGACCTTGGCGGACGGGAAATCGGGATAACGGAGGACGGTGCCGGTGATCGCGGGAGTGTGATAGGGAACGGGGGTTGGGACGGACGAGGCGCGGGCGGCGGGTGCGAGCCCAGTGCTGGCGAGCAACGCGATGAGGAGGGATGGCAGGACGGGCGAGTGGGAGGCCATGGCGTTGTGGGGGGAGGACTCCAGCCTGGGAGGCCCGGGGCGGGGGGCCAGGGTCGGGTCCATTAAAAATCATCGAAGCGCAGGATGAATCCGAGTGGCAGCGGGGGTCTTCGCCCTTGCCCGGACGCAACCGGAGGCGCATGAACGAGCCGCGACATCAAACCGGGCGCGTGGCCTGAGCCGCAGCCCCCAACTCCGCCGCCATGAAAAATCCCGTGGTCCTGTTTTTCCTCCTCACGACCGTGTTGCCGCTGGGCGCCGCGCCTGCGCTTCCGTCGCGTGCGAACTTGCTCTCCACCCTGGAGCGTGTCGGAGATTGGCAGTTGGCGCATCCCTACACCAAGGCTGCGGCGACGGACTGGACCAACGCCGCGTTTTACACGGGCCTGGTGGCCCTGGACGAGATTTCCGCAAGCCCGCGCTATCGCGAGGCGCTGCTGAAGATTGGTGAGGAAAACCACTGGGAGCCGGGTCCCCGGATCTATCACGCGGACGACCTTTGCGTCGGCCAGGCGTATCTCGGGCTCTATGCGCGCACAAAGGAACCGCGGATGATTGCGCCGTTGCGTGCGCGCCTCGACGCGATCCTGGCGCATCCGAGCACCCGCTCCCTGGCCTTTGACCAGGCGCATCAGGATCTTTGGGCGGAGCGCTGGTCGTGGTGCGATGCGTTGTTCATGGCGCCTCCGGTGTGGGCGCGCATGGCGGAAGTGACAGGGGACAGGCGTTACCGGGACTTCATGATTTCGGAGTGGAAGGCGACTACGGACTACCTCTACGACCGAGGGGCCCATCTCTACTACCGGGACAGCCGGTATTTCGACCGGAGGGAGCCGAACGGAGCCAAGGTCTTCTGGTCGCGGGGCAATGGCTGGGTGATCGCGGGCCTGACGCGGGTGCTCGACGCGCTGCCGGTGGGGGATCCGGCGAGGCCTGGGCTCGAGGATCAGTATCGCCAGATGGCAGGTGCGATCCTGGCTGCGCAGCAACCCGACGGGATGTGGCGGGTGAGCCTGTTGGACCCGAGGGATTATCCGGCGAAGGAGACGAGCGGGACGGCGTTTTACTGCTATGCGCTGGCCTGGGGTGTGAATCGCGGGCTGCTGGACCGTGCGGCGACTTTGCCGGCGGTGGAGCGGGCCTGGCGCTCGCTTGAGGAGAGCATCACGCCGGCGGGCAAGCTGACGAGGGTGCAGGTGATCGCGGGATCGCCGACGCCGTTTTCAGAGGACACGAGCATGCCCTACGGTGTGGGGGCGGTGCTGCTGGCGGGGCGCCAGGTGTACGCGTTGAGCGAGTAGGGGGGGGGAGGGCGGAGCCCTGGGGCTCGGTGGCGGGGCCGGGCTGTGTCTAGGCTGAGCCGTCGCCGGTCTTGCGGTGTTTGCCGCGCAGCAGCAGGGAAAGCCGGTCGACGAGACTGTCGAGATCGTTGGTGTTGGTGGAGAGCTGCTGACCGGCGCTGGCGAGTTCCTCGGCGCTGGCGGCGAGCTGGGTGATCTTGGTTTCGATGGAGTGGGTGGCGGACGCGATCTGCTCGAGTCCGCGTTGCTGCTCCTCGTCGCGCTGGAGGATCTCGGCGACCATCTGGGAGGACTTGTGTGAGCCGTCCTTCATCTCGTTGAGGGAGACGGAGGTTTTTTCGGAGAGGCGGGTCCCGTTGGTGATGGCGTGCTGGCTGCGGATGAGGAATTCCTCGTTGCCCTTGGCGGTGCGCGAGGAGCCCTCGGCGAGGGTCTTGACCTCGGAGGCGACCACGGCGAACCCGGCGCCGGCCTCGCCCGCGCGGGCGGCCTCGATGGCGGCGTTGAGCGCGAGCAGATTGGTCTGCATCGCGAGGTCCTGGATGGAATTGATGACCTTCTGGGTCTCGAGATTGGCCTGGGCGATCTCGGCGATGGCGCCGGTCATCTCGCCCATGACGGCGACGGACTGCTCGGCGTGGCTCTTGTTGGACTGCTCCTGCTTGAGGATGGTGTCGAGGTATTCGTTTCTCGACTTCGACATGGCGGTGATCTCCTCGACGGTCGCGGACATTTCCTCGATGCCCGCGGCCTGTTCGGAGGCGAGGGTGGAGAGGTGGGAGCTGGTCTCGGCGAGATTGCGGGAGGCCTCGATGATGTTGGTGACGCCGTGCTCGAGCGTATCGATGCCCTTGCGCAGGGTGCGCGTGATATTGAAGTAAAACAGAACGCAGATGGCGACGAACAGGGCGCCGAAGCCACCGACCAGGGAAATCAGGGTGACGAGGCTGCGGTGCCGGTCGGCGATGCGTGCGGCGGTGATGTGGGAGAGGCGCTCGCGGAGCGTGTCGATGGCCTCCTGGGTCTTTGCGATGCGCGTCGAGTCGAGTTCCTGGCTGAGCTCGGGCGTATAGAGTTTATGGATATCGGTGTTCCGCCAGTTGGTGCGCAGCCAGTCGCGTGCGTGCTCGCTGAGGGGAAAGGACTCGATGGCGAGGTCCTTTTTCATGATCACGCGTTCGTCGTTGGTCGCGAGAGCCCAGGCGTTGTCGTAGGCCTGTTGCTCGCGGTCCCACAGCGACCGCAGCCACGCGAGTTCGTCGCCCTGCAGTCCGTTGGGGCAGGCGCCCTCCCTGATGTAGTAATAGGTGAGCGTACATTCGCGCTCGGACGTGGCCTGGAAGGTGAGGAGCTCGGCCTGGAGCACGATGCTGCGCGCGAGTTCGGCGTCCGAGGTGGCGCGGGCGGTGTACATGAGCGTCGCGTTGAATGACTCGACGAGACCAGTGTAGGCCTTTTCCTTCATGAAATCCCACAGCGTCTGCTCGAGATAACGATCGGGCAGGGCGGCCTTGTAGCGCTGGAGCTGGGCCTGGTAGTAGGTGTCGTCGGTGATGGAGGGGTCCAGGTCCTTGCCGACCGAGGTGACGGCGGTCCGCCAGACCTTGAGCTGGGTCGCGAGCGTGAAGGCGTTCTCGATCTTGGCGCGGGTGACGGGGTCGAGCCCCTCCTTGTCGACGCGAGTCCACTCGGCCCTGGCCTTGGCGAGCATCGCGTCGGTTTTCGCCGCGGCGGCGGTGTACAGCTTCAGGGAGTCCTTGAGCTTGGCCTCGGTGTGATTGACGGGCGTGAAGAGGATGTCCCACATGCCGGCGTTGGTCTCCTGCTCGAGGCTGCCGCCGATGGCGGAAAACTGGTTAGCGAGCGTCACCAGGTCGCGCACGCGAGAGAGCTGCCGGTAGTCGCGATTGGTGCGGACGATGAAGATCGAGGCGAAGATCACGATGACCAGGAAGGAGGGGATCGTGAGGACCGCCAGTTGGGTGCGAAGCGGAAGTTGAGTGAGTCGCTTGATCATGTGGGGGGGCGATGGGGTGCGCGCAGCGATACCAACGGGCGGAAAACGGGGTGCGCCAGGGGGCTTTCTGGCAGTTAGGGGTGCCCCGAGCGTGCGGCAGGAGAGCCCGGCTTCAATTCAAAAGCACGGGGAGGCCGAGCCTGTGTTCAGAAACTGGCTACAGGTTCGGCGTGGGTTCGCGGGGGACCTGCGGCGGCGGAGGTCTCTCATGATTGCGTGGAATCGAGGGATGTGGACGGACCGGTTTAAGATGCTGGGAAAACGGGGATAAGGATCCGGGGGCGGGGCGCCGACGGAGGAGAAAAACACATCCTCTTGATTTGCCGATAAATCGCCGATTCGTTTTGCCCGACCCCATGAAACGTTTTCTCACGACCCTACCGCTCGCGTTGTTCGCGGTGCTGTGTGCGACGCTTGCGGCGCGCGCCGAACCCGTCCGCCAGGACCCCTACGCCTGGCGCAACGTGCGCATCGGAGGCGGGGGGTTTGTGACGGGCATCGTCTTTCACCCGAAGGAGCGGGGGCTTGTCTACCTACGCACGGACGTCGGCGGTGCCTACCGCTGGGATGCCGCGACGCGGCGCTGGGTGCCGCTGACCGACTGGCTCGGGATGGCGGACGTGAACCTGACGGGCATCGAGAGCGTGGCGGTGGATCCCTCGGATCCGGACCGGGTTTATCTGGCGGCGGGCACCTATACCAATCCGCGTGCGGGCGACGGGGCGATCCTGTGTTCGTCGGATCGCGGGCGCACGTTCCGTCGCGTCGACATGCCCTTCAAGATGGGGGCCAACGAGGCGGGGCGCGGCAACGGGGAGCGCCTGGCGGTGGATCCAAACCGGGGGGCGATCCTGCTGTTCGGATCGCGGGCTGCAGGGTTGTGGAGGAGCGCCGACCATGGAGCGACCTGGAGCAGGGTCGCGGGGTTTCCGGCCGTGGCGACTTCCGCGTCGGCCTCGGTGAGCTTGGGGCCCTGGACCCAGCCCCTCGGGATCGACCTGGTCGTGTTTGACGGGCGCAGCGGCCGACCCGGTGAAGCAACCCCGGTGGTCTATGCGGGCGTCTCGACGCGCGAAACCTGCCTGTTCCGCTCGACCGACGCGGGGGCGACCTGGGCCGCGGTGCCCGGCCAGCCCGTGGGCCTGCGGCCGACGCGCGCGGCGCTTTCGAGCGACGGCAAGCTGTATTTGACCTATGGAGACGAACCCGGTCCCAACACCATGCACGACGGCGCGGTCTGGGTCCTGGACACTGCGAGCGGGGCGTGGCGCGACATCACACCCATCCACCCCGATGGCGGGGCGCTCACGGGATTTGGCTATGGCGCCGTCGCCGTCGACGCCCGGGATCCGAGGCACCTGCTGGTGTCGACCTTCTGCCGCTACAAGCCGCACGACGAACTGTTCGAGAGCCGGGACGGCGGCGCGACCTGGAAGGCGCTGCTCGGAACGTCCTCGTGGGATTACGCCGGGGCGCCTTGGGTGCTCGGGAACTCGGTACACTGGATGGCGTCGGTGGCGATCGATCCGTTCGACTCCTCGCACGCGATGTTCACGACGGGTTACGGGGTGTTTGCGACGCACAACCTCGAGGCGGCTGACTCGCCCGGCGGGCATGTCGTGTGGTCATTCGACGACAAGGGCATCGAGGAGACCGTGCCGCTCGGCCTGATCAGTCCGCCCGAGGGGGCGCACCTGCTCAGCGCGCTGGGCGACATCGACGGATTCCGTCACGACGACCTCGACCATGCGGGGTTGCAGTTCGCGCCTCCTCCCCGGCTGGCGAATACCGAATCGATCGCGTACGCGGGCGGGAGTCCGCTGACGATCGTGCGTTGCGGCACGATGTGGAAGAGGGACCACGGCGTGCGCGCGGCGGTGTCGCGGGACGGAGGCAGGACCTGGACGCCGCTCGCCAGCGAGCCGCCCGGCTCGGGCGGGGCGGGGTCGATCGATGTGACGGCGGACGGCAGGATCATCTTCTGGACGCCGCGCGGAACGCCGCGTGCCGGGGCGGAGGGCATGCCTCCCTGGATGGCGCCGCCGATGGTGCCGCAACGCACCGCCGACTTCGGACGAACCTGGCGCGCGTGCGTGGACCTGCCTGCGGGGGTGCGGGTGGTGGCGGACCCGGTGAATGCTGGGAAACTCTATGCGTTCGACGCGGCGACGGGACGGCTTTTTGTGAGCGAGGACGGCGGCCTGAGCTTTGCGGTGCGCTGCGCAGGGCTGGCGCGCGTGACGTCCACTGCGGGTGGGTTTGGGGGCGCGGCGGGAGTGCCCGGGGTGCTGCATGTCGTGCCCGGGAGGACGGGCGAACTGTGGCTCGAGACTCGGACCGGCGGACTGTGGCGTTCGGAGGATGGGGGCGCCCACTTCCGGCACCTCGCCGGCGTGGAGGAGGCCTATTCGCTTGGATTCGGCAAGGCCGCTGCGGGCCGCGATTACCCTGCGCTGTATCTGGCGGGCAAGGTTGCCGGGGAGCAGGCGCTGTTTCGCTCGGACGACGCGGGAGCGGGCTGGGTGCGGATCAACGACGACCGGCACCAGTATGGGTGGATCAACCACGTCACGGGTGACCCGCGCGTGTATGGCAGGGTCTACTTCGGCACGGGTGGGCGCGGCGTGGTCGTGGGCGACCCCCGCTGAGCGGGAACCGCGTGGCACGGCGCGTCGATCAGCTGACGACCTTGAACCACTCCTCGACGGGCAGGCGGGGCGGCTGGAAGGCGTTCACGTGGCTGCCCGCCTTCGGGCGGCCGAAGGGCAGGGCGGCGATGAACAGCGTGTCTTCGCTGCCGGGGATGTGCTTCTTGAGCAGGTCCGGATACGCCATGGCGCTGAACTGGGGGCAGGAGCCAAGCTCAAGCGAGGCCAGTCCGAGCATCAGATTATCGAGCACGAAACCGCAGTCCATAAAGGTGCCGTAGGAATAGGCGGATTCCTGGGTGCCGAGGAAAAACACCTGGCGTGCGCCGAAGAACTCGAAGTTCTCGCGGTCGTGCTGGCGGCGTTTCTCCTTCTCCTCGCGGCCGATGCCCTTGTGTTGGAAAATACCGATGCCGACCGCCTTGGCGCGCGCCATCCAGGTTTCCGGCAGGGGATCCGGCGAGTAACGATAGCCGGGTTTGCCCGGGCGGCCGGCGTCGAACGCGGCCAGGTAATCGGCGACCAGGGCATCAAGGGCCGGACCCTGGACGAGATACAGCCGCCAGGGTTGCGTGTTCTTGGAGCTGGGGGCGCGGCCGGCGGCTTCGACGAGCTGCCGGATCGTGTCCATGGGCACGAGTTCGGGTTCGAACTCGCGGATAGAACGTCGCACGTGCATGGAATCGAGAGCGGAGAGCATTGCGAAAATTCCCTGATCCGGCCGGTCCGGCCTGTCGAGGGCAATTGCCACGCATTCCTTGCGGCTTACCGCCTTGCTTCGTCACGAGGCCGGGCCTACACCGTCGGCCATGAGACGCCTTCTGTTCGTGGCCGCGCTGGTTGCAGTCTGCCTGGTGGCCCGTGCCGCCGAAAGTTTCACCGCGTCGCTCAGCGCCGAGGAATTTCATCGGGCGGGACTCGACAAGCTCTCCCCTGCGGAGCGTGCGGTCCTCGACGCGCTCGTGCAAAGCCGGACATCCGGCGCGTCGGGTGCGGAATCGGCGCGCGTCTCCGAAGCCGACCCTCGCGCGACGTCGAGCGCCGCTCAGTCCAAGGAGGTCGTGGTTCAGCCTGGCACTCGCGTGGTCGAGGCGGCGATGGAGAGCCGCATCGACGGCAAGTTCACCGGCTGGGAGGGGCGCACCGTGTTCCGGCTGAAAAACGGCCAGCAGTGGCAGGTGGCGAATCCGGGCGAGGGCTACTGGTGCCCGGCGATGATGAACCCGCGCGTGCGGATCACCCCGTCGTCACTTGGGGGATACTGGATGGTGGTCGAGGCCGTGGAGCTGCGCGTGCGGGTGAAGCTGGTGAAGTGACAGGCGGGGCCTCCCGCGCGGCGTTTTCATGAAACTTGTCGCGGGGGAGCGGGGTTATCCCCCGCATGTCCACGCTTGAATCGCTCCGGCACGACCTGAAAGTGGCGCTGCGCGGCCTGGCCCGCGATCGCGGGTTCGCCGCGGCGGCCCTGTTCACGTTTGCGCTCTGCCTCGGCGCAAACGTCGCCCTGTTTGCGGTCGTCAACGCGGTCATTCTGCGCCCGCTTCCCTATCCCAACCCGGGCGAGCTGGTCACCGTCTACAACACGTACCCGAAGGCGGGCGTCGACAAGGCGGGCACCTCGGTGCCGTATTATCTCGATCGCCGCGCGGGGGTGGACGCCTTTGCCGACGCGGCCGCCTACCGGGGGGGAGGCGAGACGGTGGGGGACGCGGGGTCGCCCGACCGCGTGGAATCGATGAATGTCACGCCTTCGTTTTTCCACGTCCTGGGTGTGGCTCCGCAGATGGGACGCACCTTCGAGGACGGGGAGGGTGTGTATGGGAAAAACAACGTCGTCATTCTCAGCGACAGCTTCTGGCGCCAGAAATTCGCGGGCGACCCCAAGGTTCTGGGCAGGACGCTTCACTTCGGGGCGGGCTGGACCTGCACGGTCATCGGCGTGATGCCCCCGGGCTTCCAATTCGACAACTCGCACGCGAAGGTCTGGCTGCCCCTGTGTTTCACCGACGACGAGAAGAAGCCCGACAATCTTCACTCGAACAACATGGCGATGATCGCGCGGCTGCGGCCTGGAAAGAGCATTGCGGAGGCGCAGGCCCAGGTCGACGCGCTCAACCGTCGCATCGAGGAAAAGGATCCCTTCGCGAAGTTCGTCAAGGACGCGGGTTTCGGCACGAAGGTCGTCGATTTGCACGCGGACCAGATTGCGTCCGCGAAGCCGGTGCTGGTGCTGTTGCAGGCGGGGGTGCTGTGCCTGCTTGCGATCGGCACGGTGAACCTTGCGAATCTGTTTTTGGTGCGTGCGATCGGACGCACGAAGGAGTTGTCGATCCGGCGGGTGCTGGGCGCGGGCAATCCCGCGATAGCGCGGCAGCTGCTGACCGAGACGCTTTTGCTGTCGCTGGCGGGCGGGCTGCTCGGGCTCGGGCTGGGGTGGGCCTCGCTCCATGCGGTGGACGGTTTTGGGCTCGACCGGCTGCCGCACGCCGGTGCCTTCACGCTCGACGGCACGGTGTGTGCCGCCGCCCTGGGTGCGGCGGTGCTCGTGGGCCTGGTGCTCGCGCTGCCGGTGCTCTGGCACAGCCTCCGGGGGGACCTCGCGGCGGCGCTTTCGGTGGAGAGTCGAGGAGGCACCACGACGCGCGCCACGCATCGGCTGCGCCACGGGTTGATCGTCGCTCAGTTCTCGCTGGCCTTTGTGCTGCTGGCCGGTGCGGGCATGCTGGGCCTGAGTTTCAGTCGGGTGACCGCCGTGAAGCCTGGATTTGAGGCCGACCACCTTCTCACGGGCGACGTACCCCTGCCCTGGGGCAACTACAAGGACGACAAGCAGCGCCTCGCGTTCGTGCAGCGGCTCCAGCAGGAGGTGGCCACGGTCCCGGGCGTCGCCTCCGCCGGCTTCACGACGATGATGCCATTTACGCCGGGGGGCAGCCAGAATGCGATCTTCGTGGAGGGGCACGCGATGGCGCCCGGAGAAACGCTTCGCGCGCACTATTTCTCAGGGGTCGCGGGGGATTTTTTCCAGGCGCTTCACATTCCGCTGATCGAGGGGCGTTATCTGACCACGGAGGATTCGGTGCGGGCGACGCATGCGTGTGTGATCGACGAGGAGGTCGCGCGGCGCTACTGGCCCAAGGGGGGAGCCATCGGGCATCGCATCTTCAACGGTCCGCCGACCGATCAGAACAAGAAGGCGTTCACCATCGTTGGGGTGGTGGGCACGATCAAGCAGCACGACCTGGCCGAGACGCAGGCGATGGGATCGGTCTATGTGCCGTTCGTCGACTATGCGGATCTGCAGGTTTCGGTGGTCCTCCGGACGACGCAGGCGCCGCAGGCGGCTGCGTCCGCGTTGAGGGCCGCGGTGCTGCGCGTGGATCCGGAGCTGCCCGTGGAGGACCTCAAGACGATGGACGCACGCATCGATGACAGTCTGCAGATGCGGCGTGCGCCGCTGGTGCTCGCTTGCATCTTCGCGGGCGTGGCGCTGGTGCTCGCGACCGTCGGGCTCTACGGGGTTCTGGCCTATTCGGTGGCGCAGCGGCGGCGGGAGATTGGGATCCGGCTCGCGCTTGGTGCGGTGCCGGGCGCGATTCGTTCCCAGTTCCTCTGGCTCGGCATCAAGCTCGCGCTGATCGGAACCGTGATCGGAGGTCTGGGCGCCTGGCTCGGGGGACGGGCGATGACCAAGGTCCTGTTCGAGGTCGGCGCGCTGAACCCGGCCGTGCTCGGCGCCACGGCTTCGGTGCTGGCGCTGGTCGCGATCACCGCCTGCGTGTGGCCCGCGGCGCTGGCCGCCCGGGTGCCCCCCATGGAGGCGTTGAGAGGAGACTGACGCGGTGCGGCGGAGCTCGGCCGGGTGTCGAGTCGGATTGCCATCGGGAGCGGCGACTGTCTAGAATCAGCTGAGCGTTAGTCCAGCTCGTACCCAATGAAGATCGAATCGTATATCCGAATTGTCGCCGGCTCCATGGTGCTTCTAAGCGTCGCCTTGGCGTACGCTGTGAGTCCGTGGTGGCTGTGGCTGGCTGTGTTGGTGGCGTTGAACCTGATCCAGTCCGTGTTCACGGGTTTTTGCCCGGCGGAACTGGTTTTGCGCAAACTCGGCGTGGGCAAAGACCGGGAGATGCCCGCTCATCCAGGCGCCTGAAGTCCGCCCCGACCCGGAGCGAAATCGGGCGGGCCCCGAGGCTAAAGGTTTCCCGGCCTGCCCGCATTTTTTGCGACTTGGGCGGCGGGTTTCGCCGGCTCGATCCAGTCGGGCAGCACGCAGCGCGGCGACAACGCGGAGCGATAGTGCGCGAAGTCGTCGAACACACGGGCGACCCGCGGTTCCGCGGCCTGGTGGCAGGTGAGGCAGGCACCCACGAGCAGGATGCGCTGCTGTTCATCCAGCGAAAAGGGTCGCGCGAGCGGTCGGGTGGTGTGCGGTGCCGCCGGCTCGCGCAAAAATGCGATCCACGCGTCTTCCGGCAGGCCATCGCGCGGGTCGATCGGGAGTTCGGGTTTGAAGGTCCACCGTCCCACGCCGCCGGTGGTGTGATAGGCGAGATCGCCGCGTCCATAGCCGAGGGTCACCGGATCATTATGGCAGGAGCGGCAATTGCGCGCCTTTGTGGCGGTGGTGTGGGGCCACACCGGCGCGTAGAGCCGCACGTCACTGTGGGTGAAGTAGGACATGGGCGACGCCGCGCAGTAGGGCACGCACAGGTTCAGCCCAAAGCGCGTCACGCCCGAGGCGGTGCGCGC
>JAJYAR010000452.1 GCA_021779435.1 bacterium | reverse complement strand
GCGCTTCAACAGACCGTAGACGTTGATCCATCCAGGCTGGTAGTCATACTTGGCGGCCACGCGAAACGCCAGCTTGTCGCCGATCGGCACGTTCAGTACGCCGTCGAGGGTATAGCCTGTCCCAGTGGAGTGCGTCACGCTGTCGCCGCCAACGTCCACTCTGCCGGAGAGGCGTTTCAGCTTTGGGTCGTTCGGAATCAACCGGATTGTCCCCGCCAACGAGCCCGCGCCATACAGGGTGCCCTGCGGTCCGCGCAGGACCTCGATACGGTTCAAGTCGATGAGCTGGATGTATCCGCCCACCGGGGAGTTGTCGACATAGACTCCGACGGGACTCTGTTCGAAGCTGCGGAAACCCCGCAGAGGCTCGCCGGTGGCATTGATGCCGCGAATGATCGGTACGGTCGCCCCCGCCAGCCGCGCCCCGAAATCGAACATGCTGAGGCCCGGAACGGCGTTGGCAAGCGAGGCGATGCCCGTGACACCCGCGTCCGAGAGCTGTTGGGGCGTGACGACGGCGAGACTCCCCGGCACCGAGAGGGCGGTCTGCCGGTGGCGAGTCGCGGTGACTGTGATTTCCTGCAGCGTCGTGGGCAGCGCGTCCTGCGCAGCGGTGCTCGCATGCCGCGTGGCCTGGCCGGACGGCGGGATCGCTGCCGTTGGCGTGGAATCGGCAGCATTGGCCTCCTGCAGCTGTCCGTAGAGGGCCAGGCAGACGGCCGCTCCAACGGCAGGCAGAATGCGCCGCTGAGTCCAGAGCGCCCGCTTGGCGCTGTGTGACCGCGCGCTAGAGTCTTGCATATCGATCCCCCGGGTACATTGGCCATGAATTCACCGCGGGCGCGCCTGTCTGGTTACAGCCCGCCGCGGGCACCTAACCGACACGCGCCAGCTTGGCGAAACAATACGCGCGTGAGACGCGAGCCGCCTTCGTGCGCGCGGGGGATTTTCTAGGAGTTCGACCGCGAGTGCGCTTTGTTGCGCCGGATATCGATCGGTCGCATGCCGAAATGGCGGCGAAACGCAGTCGTGAACGAGGTCGGATGCGCATAGCCGACCGCCTGGCCAGCCTGCTCGACCGACCATCCCTGGTCGCGAATGAGAGTTAGGGCATGACGCATCCGACAGCTCAGGCTGAAATCGAAGATCGTCTCCCCGAATACGGCCTTGAAGCCCTTCGTCAGAATCGATTTCGACATGCCGACCGAGCGGGCCAGCCGGTCGATCGTTGGCGCGGGCGCGAATTGGCCCATCACAATCGCTCGCGCCGCGTGCAGGCAGCGCAGCTCGCGCTCGCTGAACTGCTCCGTGAGCAGGGCCGTCGGCGCGGACAGGCTCGCGACGGCGAGGCACATGAGTTCGAGGGCTAGGGCTTCCGTGTACACCAGTGCGAGCGTTCCGGCGTGCTGGTTGTTGATCAGCCGCATGGCGACATCCAGGGTCTGCGCAGACAGCGGCTGCTGACAGTAGGTGATCTGCTCTGCGCGGCTGGAGACGAACGCCTTCAGGGCGTCCGGCACCCCGGTTCCTGCCGGCAAGAAAGTCTCCGCAAAGAATTGCGGCCGCATGCTGACGATGATGAATTGCTCGCGCGCGCGCGGGGCCGTCCACTCGTTGATGTCCACGCCCTTAGGCTGCGACCAGACCAGCAGCGAGGGGCGATTCCACCGGACCGGCTCGGTGCGGCTCATCGCAAGCGTCAGATCACCCGAGATCTTGAAGTCGAATTGCACCAGCCCATCGCCCGGGACGAGCTCGAAACGAAGCTCGTTGTACGCGACGTTGGCGATGACGACGTAAATTTCATCCCGGATGCGGGTCAATTCCCAGTAGCCCTCCCCTTCCTCCGGCGCCACGGCTAGACGTGCACCGATCAGGGGCCGAGTGGGGTGACGCAGGACTCGCTCGAGGTGGGGCGCGCGCTCGAGACTCTCGAATGCGTCGGCCAGCGTGTGCCCAGGCCCAGCCAGCATGGCCCGGAACAACCCCTGATTGCACGAGCGGCCGTCTACGCCAGGGTCAAAGCTCTGGTCTGCCGAAATCACGTTCGTCGATTCTCCGCCGGAACTTGGTGCACCGAGTCGTCGACGGGCCGATGCCCTGGCATCGAGCCGGTCGATGCGGTACGAATCCCCCGGTGCCGACGGTGCCGCAAGTGCCCCTCCGGTGCAAGCGCGGATCAGCATCCGACGACCGGGACCTGCGCGGCGCGCGGCTGGGCTGCCGCTGCGATGCGGTTGCGGGAGGCTTTCTCCATGGGGTTGTCGCCGGCACTGGCGGCTCGCGGGACCGCCTTCGGGTCATGGTCCAGGGCTGGGGACGGTGATCTGCCGGGGGATCTGAGCCAGGACCGTGACCGGTATCCCCACCCCGTGAGCGAGCGTATTCGTGGTCGAACTCCTAGCAATGGGCGGCTCGGACCAAGACACTTGCGCCGTGCTGCGCGCTATGGTGCGCGTCCATGCTCGTGTCGAGCGTTGGTTGCGAGCCCTCCATGGCGGAACTGACCCATGTCCGATAGCCCGACGGCAGCGCGCAAGGGGCGTATGAGCGCACGCGATGCACGCAGGGCGCAGCGTGCGGTGCGGCCGCCTGGCCCGGCGTACATTACACGGGTCATGCCGCCGTGCGAGCTGCTCTCGGCGGAGGGCCTGGAGTCGATCGAGCGGCATGCTGATCGGTTGCTCGAGGAAATCGGGCTGGAGATCCGTGGTGACGCGGAAGCCATCCAGCTCTGGCGTCAGGCGGGCGCATCCATCTCTGGCGAATGGCGCGTGCACGTGCCGGCGGGCCTGGCGCGCGAGATCGTTCGCCGCTCGGCGCCCCGGGAATTCGTTCAGCATGCGCGTAACCCGGCGCACAGCGTACGGATCGGCGGTGCCGGAACCGTGCTAGCGCCCTCTTACGGATCGCCGTTCGTCTCGGACCTCGACCGTGGCAGACGCTACGGTACGCTTGAGGATTTCCAGAATTTCGTGAAGCTTGCCTATCTTGCG
>JAJYAR010000451.1 GCA_021779435.1 bacterium | reverse complement strand
ATCAACGGGTCAACTGGCGCGCTCACGCCGATCGGCCCGCCGGTCGCGACCGGAAAACAGCCGGACGCCATCGCGATCACCCCGACGGGCACGTTCGCCTATGTGACCAACTGGCTGGGCAACACCATCTCGCCTTACCGAATCAACGCTTCGACCGGGACGCTCACGCCAATCGGCTTGCCGGTGGCAACGGGACTTCTGCCCAACGCGATCACGATCAACCCCACGGGCACCTTCGCCTATGTCGCGACCAATGTCGGCACCATCGACATCTACCGGATTGACGCATCCACCGGGGCGCTCACGCCGATCGGCTTGCCGGTCGCAACCGGAAAGCAGCCGGGTTCCATCACGGTGACGCCGGCGGGCACCTTCGTCTATGTCGCGAACGCTTCCGATCAAAGCGTCTCGGCTTACAGGATCGATGCGTCGACGGGAACGCTCACGCCAATCGGTGCGCCCATCGTTTCTGGAGGTCGGCCCACTTCCATCGCGGTCAATCCTGATGGCACCTTCGCCTATGTGGCGGACTCGCGCGGCAACACCATCTCGACCTTCAAGATTGCCGCCAATGGCGGACTGACGCCGATTGGCGCACCGATTGCAACGGGGCGCGGACCTGAATGCCTCGCGCTCGACCCGAGCGGGACCTTTGCCTATGTCGCGAACGACGACGGCACGATCTGGGCTTACCGCGTCCGTCACGATGGAGCACTCGCGCAAATCAGCCCGCCGGTCGCGACGGGCGCCGCACCCTATGCCATGACGTTCAATCCGTCCGGCGCCTTTGCTTACGTGGCGAACTATGGCGACAAAACCGTCTCGGCCTATCGCATCAACACAATGACCGGCGATCTCACGCCTGTCGCCTCGCAACCCCTGGCGGGAAGCGGACCCGATTCCGTCGCCGTGAACTCCAAGGGCACGTTTGCCTATGTTGCGAATTTCAACAGCAATTCGGTGTCCGCATACAGAATTGGCAGTAATGGCGCGCCCTCGCCGATCGGCGTACCAGTCGCGACGGAAATCCAACCCTATTCCGTCGTGGTCACCCCAGACGATGCTTTCGCCTATGTGGCGAATTTCTACAGCGACACCGTCTCGGCCTACCGCATTTCCGCCGATGGCGCGCTCACATCCATGGGGGTGCCAGTTGCGACGGGGAAGGGCCCGACCTCGATCACAGTCAACCCCGCAAACACCTTCGCCTATGTGGCGAACTCGAGCGGCAATTCGATCTCGACCTTCAAGATCGACGCCAATGGAAGACTCTCGCCTTTGGGCTCACCGATCGCAGCGGGCGGGAGGCCAGAATGCATCGCGCTCGACCCCAGCGGCACCTTTGCCTATGTGGCGAACTTCAACACCGTCGCGGCCTACAGAATCAGCCCCCGGGGGACGCTCGCACCGATCGGCGCACCCGTCGAAACGGGAAGGTACCCAAGCAGCATCACCACCAACCGTGCCGGCACCTTCGCCTATGTCACCAGCACTGGCGACAATACCCTCTGGGCTTACCGAATCAGCCACAAGGGGATGCTCACACCGGTCGGCGCACCGGTCGCAACGGGGGGCGAGCCCCAATCTGTCGCGCTCAACCCGGCCGGCACCGTCGTCTACGTCGTGAATTACTACGAAGGCACCGTCTCGGCATACAGAATCAATGCGTCGACAGGGGCACTTAAACCGGTGGGCTCGCCGGTGGCGTCGGGAGTCGGTCCCACCTCGATCATGATCAACCCGGCCGGCACCTTCGCCTATGTGACGAACCGTCACAGCAGCACCATCACGAGTTTCAGCATCGACTCCCATGGCGCACTTACACCGATTGATGGCTCGCGGTTCGCTGCCGGAAAATTCCCTGTCAACCTTGCGATCTCTCCCGCGGGCACCTTCGCCTATGTCGCGAACCTCGGAGACAGTACCGTCTCGGCCTACCGGATCGGGTTGAACGGAGACCTCACTCCCATCGGACGGCCAGTGGCGACGGGCACCTATCCCAATTCCATCACGATCGACTCGACCGGAACGTACGCCAAGGTCGCGAACGATGGCGATCACACCGTCTGGACCTACAGAATTGGAAGCGATGGAGCACTCACGCCGGTCAATGTTTCTCGCTCGCCCGGCGAAAACACCTCCGCCCCCCCGCCGTACGCAGTCAGCCCCGACGGAACGTTCGCCTATGTGACACATTTCCACGGCAACACTGTCTCAAGCTACAGGATCGGCACCAATAGGGCGCGCAAGCTCGTCGGAACACCGATTGCTACAGGAGACAAGCCCTACTCCATCACGGTCAACCCTGCAGGCACCATCGCCTATGTGGTGAATTTCGGCAGCGACAACACCCCAGCCTACAAGGTCGGCGCGATACTCGGTCAGCTGACTCCGGCGCCAAGCTTGCCGTTTGCAGCGGGAGATGGACCGATCTCCGTCGTCGTTGCCGAACCGTCGGCACACCCTTGAAGAAGCGGGACCTAAACCAGCGTTGATAGCGGTCCCCATGAAGCGAGAAGGCCAGCGCGTTGGCTGGCCTCACTGCGCCACGCGCGCGAACCAGCACAGCGACCACACTAGCTGGAGATACTATTGAGACCGTCCCCCACCTCCGCTCCATGAACCGTCATAGTGCTTGCGCACCGCCCATGAACAACGCCCTGCCGGTCGCACTCATCACCGGGTCCACCTCGGGCATTGGCGCCGCAATCGCACGACGGCTTTCCGCCGATGGCTTCGCGGTCATCCTGCACTCGCGCAATTCCCGCGAGACCGGTCTTGCGCTGGCGCGCGAACTCGACTGCGCGGCTTACATCCAGGCGGACCTGGCGGACGATGATCAGAGGGCGGCGCTTGTTCGGGACGCGATCGCGGTTTGGGGACGATTGGACGTTCTGGTCAATAACGCGGGAATCAGCCGGTTGATTCCCCATGCGGATCTGAGGGCCGCAACGCCGGACCTCTGGAAAGAGCTGTACGACGTCAACGTGATCGCACC
>JAJYAR010000450.1 GCA_021779435.1 bacterium | reverse complement strand
TCCCTTGCGACTTGCCCCAGAAGGAATTGCTCGACCGGGCGGTTCGTGGTGTCAGTGTGGTGTCCGACGCGTTGGAATCCAGGTGACGACGTGCAACTGGTGGCCTTGACCCTATTTCATCCTGCAGAACTGGTTTGGGCACTCCTGGCTGTGCCCCTGGTGATGCTCTATCTCTGGAAAAGCCGGCCCCGGCCGCGACAGGTGGCCACCGGATTCCTCTGGGAAAAGGTGCTGGGGAGCGTGCCGGTGTCGCCCTGGCAAACCTGGCGCTGGCCGGTCTCGCTGGGGCTGCAACTGCTCTTGCTCATGCTGCTGGTCCTGGCGCTAGCCGAGCCTTCGCTGCGTCGGGCGCGGCGAACCGCAGTGGTCATCGACACCTCGGCCAGCATGAACGCCACCGACGGGCGGCCGACACGCCTCGACCAGGCCAGGCAGTGGGCCCTGGATCGCCCCGGCGAATTGGGCCCGCACGATCGGATGGCGATCCTCACGGCCGGCGGCGGCGTCCGCGTCCGTTGCGGCTGGACCGATCGGCCCGACGAACTCCGGGCGGCCATTCAGGCCGTGAAACCTGGCGATGGGGCATCCGACGTTCGCGAAGCGGTTGTCCTGGCTCGCCAGTTGTTGGCCGGCGATCCCGGCGGCCGAATCGTGGTCCTCAGCGACGGCTGTTTCCCCGGCGCGACGGAGCTGGCCGCGGCGGATGACGTGCGTTTCGTCTCCTGCGGCGGCCGAGGTGACAATGTGGGCATCACCCGACTCGCGGCACGGCGGAGTTACGACGACCCGCGACGCTGCCAGGTACTGGTCGAGGTGACCAGCTACTGCGACCAGCCAGTCGCCTGCCCCTTGCACCTGGCGATCGACGGGCAGCCGATCGAAACGCGATCGCTCCAACTTGCCCCGTCGGGTCACTGGCAGCAGGTCTTCGAGCTGACCCGGCCGGACGCCGGACGCTTTTCGGCCCGACTCGACCGACTGGACGTCTATTCGGCGGACAACGAGGCCGCCACGACGGTCGGCCCCGGTCGTCGTCTCCGCGTGCTCTTGGCAGGCGACAAGAGCGTGTACCTGGAGAAGGCCCTGGCCGCCAACCCGCGGGTCGAACTGACGGAGTCCGAGAATCCGCTGGCCGCCATGCCTGCCGGGTCGATCCGCGTCTGCCATAGCCGCGTTCCCGAAGTGCTCCCCGCCGGTCCTTTGTTGATTCTCGATCCGGCCGGATCGTGCGACCTGTGGCGGCTTGGCGAGCCGATCGGAGAGCCGGTCGTGGCGGGGCAAGCGGACAGTGCTCCCCGCACAACAGGCGTTCGGGGGGGCGAAGCCGCAGAACGGCTGCTTCAGGACGTTCGGCTAAGGGGCGTCGCGCTGCCGGAGGCGAAGGCGTTGCGATTTCTCAGAGGTCGTGATCCTGCCGCCGCTCCCTCACCCGCGCCCCCTATCCCACAACGAGAGAGGGGAGATGCAGCACAGCCGCTGGCTTGGACTCGCGATGGCACGCCGCTGGCCTACGCGATCGATCGGCCGGAAGGCCGCGTGGTGATCTTGCTGGGCAGTCTGGAAACGGGTGATCTGCCCAGGCAGACCGCGCTGCCGATCTTCGTAACCAACGCGTTGGACTGGCTCTCGACGCCCGGTACACCGTCTGCCGAACATGCGTCGGCGTCCGTCCCGATTTTCGCGGAGCGAAGCAGCGACGGTCCCCTTCCCCAAGCCGAATCGAGCGACGTTCGCGTGCCCGAAACCCTGGTCGGAAAGACGCTGGCCTGGGAGCCTCGCCCGCCGCGGCTCTGGATTCTCCTGGTGTGCCTGGCGGGCGTGGTATTGACGGCAGAGTGGTACCTCTTTCACCGGCGATGGACCTGTTGAGATGGACCGTCTGGGTTGGCAACTCGAAATCGTCCGACCGGCCTGGTTGGCTGCCCTGCTGGTGCTGCCGCTGCTGGTGGTCGTTTCGCGGCGGAGCCTCGCTCGCTTGCCGCGCGGGCGACGGGTGCTGTCGCTGTTGACTCGCATGCTGTTGGTCGTGATCCTCGTGCTGGCCTTGTGCGAGCCGCGGGTTACGCACCAGAGCAGTCAGCGGATGGTGGTGGTTGCCGTCGATCAGAGCGACAGCCTAGCCGAATCCGCCCGCAGAGAGGCCGAGAAATACGTGGAACAACTGACGCGAGTGGCCGGGGGCAATCGCGTGGAAATCCTGCCGTTTGCCGCCGGGCCTGGCCGGCGGGATGGGGACAGTCCCATTTTCGTTGAACGAAAATCGGGACAGTCCCCAGACCCCCAAGCGACCGACCTGGCCTCGGCGATTGAGGCCGGCCGGGCCGCGATCCCCAGCGACTGCATCGGGAGCATGGTGCTGTTGACCGACGGCAATCAGACCGCAGGAGACGCCCTGGCCGCAGCCCGGGACGCGGGCCTGCCGATCTCCACCGTTCCGCTGGCCTCGCGGGCCGATCCCGAGGTCTATGTCGCTTCGCTCGAGTCGAAGGGGCAGATTCACGACGGCGAGCCGTTCTATCTCGACGCGATGCTCCATTCCAGCCACGCTGACGCAGGGACGGTCAAGCTCTTTCAGGGCAACCGGCTGGTGGACCAACAGAAGGTCCGAGTCGTGCGGGGCGAGAACCGCGTGCGATTCGGCTGTTCGGTGGCCGGCCAGCGGCTGGCAAGCTTCACCGTGCGGATCGAGGGGTTCCGCGACACGATCGCCGAGAACAACGACGCCTCGTGCCCGGTCTTCTTCAGTCCGCGACCGCGGATCCTGCTGGTGGCCCAAGACCCGGCGGCGGGCCAGCACTTGGCGCCGATCCTCAGCCAGCAACGAATCGTGGTCGACATCCGCCCGCCGGCGTCGATGCCCGGCACGCTGGACGAGTTGGAGAACTACGACCTCGTGGTCCTGGCCAACGTACCGGCGGCCTTGCTGCCCGAGAAACAGATGGAGTTGATCCGCCGCTATGTCCGTGATTTCGGCGGCGGGCTGATCGCGATCGGCGGCGACC